>JBEKOS010000043.1:0-14474 GCA_049521535.1 Terriglobales bacterium
CCAAGATCCGCGAGCACGCCATGCAGAAGGTTCCGTTCCTGCTAGTTGTGGGCGATAAAGAGGCTGAAGCCGGAACGGTGAATGTCCGCACGCGCGGCAGCGAGAAAACCGAGACCATGCCGCTGGAGCAGTTCGTAGCGCACATCACGAAATTGATCGAAGAGAAGGCCGCGAAGGTGTAGCGCCGTTGGTGTTACCGCGCATAATTGTCATCCTGAGCGAAGCGAAGGACCTGTTTGTATTTCGAATGGAAGAAGAAGCAGGTCCTTCGCTACGTTCAGGATGACAAGTTGATGGTGTGTATTTGCTCTTCCGCCGCGAAAGGAATTTATGAGTACCGCACGAGTTGAATCCACGCGCAATCTCGAACAACGGGTGCTGATTCGTGGTCACGAACTGCGCGTGGATGAACCCACGCAAGTTGGTGGTGGCGACGCCGGGCCGACTCCCTACGAACTGCTACTGGCGGCACTCGGAACCTGCACCTCGATGACGCTGCTGCTTTACGCTCAGCGAAAGAAGATTCCGTTGGAAAAAGTGGTGGTTGAACTCGAGGACTCGCGCGTCTACGCCGAGGACTGCGCCGACTGCGAAACCAAAGCCGGCCAGATCACCGAGATACGCCGCCAGATCCATCTCACCGGGCCGATCACCGAAGAACAACGCGCGCGCTTACTGGAGATCGCGCAGAGGTGCCCCGTGGGCCGGACCCTGACGAGTGAGATCAAGATTCGCGACCGAGCAAATGTGGTGCTGTAGTCCTTTCCAACCACGGAAAACACGGATGGCACAGAAACAAAAATCAGATATGCGCTTGTCGTCCTGACGCTGAGCGAAGCGAAAGAATCTATGCATTTTTCCGCTGCTCGCAAAATACATGGATCTTCGCCTCCCCCACCTCGCCAGGCGCGCAAGCGTCGCGTGGCGGGAACCCCGGTTGTTTAGGAGGACAGCTTACGTTGGTTCACCACTAGCCGAGACACTACACTACTAAGCATATGTCTTCTTTGTTTGATCCCCTAACCCTGCGTAGCATCACACTGCCGAATCGCATCGTAGTGTCGCCCATGTGCCAGTATTCGAGCACCGACGGATTTGCCAACGATTGGCACTTCGTCCACTTAGGAAGCCGGGCCGTGGGTGGGGCGGCGCTGGTGCTTACCGAGGCGGCGGCGGTGCTGCCCGAGGGACGCATCAGCCCGCAGGACCTCGGCATCTGGAGCGACGACCACATTGAGCCGCTCAGCCGCATCACCCGGTTCATTCACGAGCAAGGCAGCAATGCCGGCATGCAACTGGCTCATGCCGGGCGTAAAGCCAGCACACGCCGTCCCTGGGAGGGAGATGGAACCGTCCCGGAGGCTGAAGGCGGATGGCAAAAGGTCTTGGCGCCGAGTGCGATCCGCTTTAACGAAAAGTATCCCGAACCGCACGAGCTTGATCGCCAGGGCATCGGCGAGGTCGTCAGGGCATTTGGCGAGGCCGCACGTCGCGCGCGCCTGGCTGGTTTTCACGTGATCGAAATCCACGCCGCTCACGGATACCTGCTGCACGAATTTCTCAGCCCGCTCACGAACCAGCGCCAGGACGAGTACGGCGGTTCGCTCGAGAACCGCATGCGAATCGTCTTCGAGGCGGTGGCGGCGGTGCGCAGCGAATGGCCGGAGCAGTTGCCGCTGTTCGTTCGTATTTCCTGCACTGATTGGACGGACGGAGGATGGGACATCGAGCAGTCAATCGAACTTTCGCGCCGGCTGAAGCCGCTGGGCGTGGATCTGATGGATTGTTCATCCGGCGGCAATATTGCCCGGGTGAAGATCCCGCTGGGGCCGGGATACCAGACGCGGTTCGCCGAACGCATCCGGCGCGAGGCAGGCATTCTAACCGGCGCCGTCGGGCTGATCACCAGCCCCGCGCAGGCCGATCACATTCTGCGGACGGAGCAAGCAGATTTGGTCGTGCTGGCGCGCGCCATGCTCCGCGATCCGTACTGGCCGCTCACGGCAGCGCGCGAACTCGGACGCAAAATGCGCTGGCCGGCACAGTATCTTCGCGCCGCACCGGAGGGCTCAGAGGCGCGGGTGCCGATGCCGCAATAATTCTCAACACCTCTTCACCGCAGGGGACGCAAAGGACGCAGAGGAGAGCACCGCGAAGGCCAATCATGTCAAAACTTTTCATCGCCAACCTCGAAACCGGCATGCCCGCCGCCAACGAGGCGCTGCTGCGTTTGAACTATGAGTTGACCCGCGCCCGCAGCACCGGCGCCCTGGTGGTAAAGGTGATCCATGGCTATGGTTCAAGCGGAGTGGGAGGCGTACTGCGGGACGTGGTGCAAGCCGAGCTGCGGCGCATGGTCGGCGACCACAAGATTCGGGCCTTTGTTGCCGGCGAAGACTGGCGCACGTCAAATGAAGTCGCGTGGAACATGCAGAAACTCATACCCGAGCTCAAGCAGGACAGAGACTGGGGACGGGGAAACAGGGGCATTGCTATCGTGCTGCTGTAAGCTGTCACCGCCAGTCCTGCGCGCCATGCCAGATGTGCAGGATTTCGATGACTTCGTTCTTAACGCGGTACACGATGACGTAAGGGGAGGAAACCAGTTCGCGCGTTCCGTGTATCTCTCCTGGCGCCCAAGATAGGGAAACTTCTCAAGCCTCTCAATGTCGCCTAAAATGGCCTCAGCGATCTTGCCTGCAGCGGGTGGATTTTCCTTTCGAATGTATTGAACGATGCCTACGAGTTCGTCGAACGCAGAGGTAGTCCAGCGAATACGCATCATTACGGGAAGAGCCGCCCAATGCGGCTCCTTACTTCATCGTGGTCAACGAGTTCGCCGCGGTCGGCGGCAGCTATTCCATCTTGAACTCCGGCAATGAAGCGGGCTTGATTCTCGAGCATGCGATTCACAGCTTCTTTTACCAGTTGCTCGGGCAAAGTGCCGTTGCGGCTGGCAATCTGCGAAAGCTGCGCTTCCTGCTCGGGTGTGAACTGCACTTCCATACGCCTATAGGGTAAGAGCGTCGTCCGGCTATGTCAACGGACAGCGCCGCTGCTTCCCTACCAGGATAGCGGCTTGCTTCTGAACCTGCGCGTCATCGCCAAATCCCTTGAGCCAGTGCATGTCCGGTTCGCGGCGAAACCAGCTTAACTGGCGCTTGGCATAGTTGCGATGCGCCTGCGCGGCGGCCCAGAGCGCGGTCTTGCGATTGATTTCTCCGCGCAGCAACTGCAACACCTGCTTGTAGCCGGTGGCGTGTAACGGGCGCGCTGCTTCGCCGTATGTCTCCAGCAGGCGCGCGGTTTCTTCCACGATCCCCGACTCGAACATCGCCTCGGCCCGCCGGTTGATGCGCGAATACAGTTCGTTACGATCGGGGTCAAGCCCCAGCTTCAGAATGCGAAATCCCTGCAAAGGTTCGCGGCCCTGCCGCCAGACCTCGGTGATGGGCTGGCGGGCGGTCAGGCAGACCTCGAGCGCGCGCACAACTTTAGGGACGTCGTTGGGGTGAATGCGCGCCGCCGCCGTCGCGTCAAGGCGCCCCAGGACGCGGTGCAGCCTCGCGGTGCCACGGCGATGCGCGATCGATCGCAACCGCGCGCGCAGAGCCTCGGAACGCGGCGGACTTTCCGCCAGCCCATCGAGCAGCGCGCGCAAATATAACCCCGTGCCGCCCACCACGACGGGCAGGTGGCCGCGCTCCCTGATTTCTTCCAGAATGTGGCGGGCCTGTCGGGCATATTCTCCGGCCGTCATCAGCTCGGTGGGCGCAATGGCGTCGAGCAGGTGATGGGGTGCGCGAGATCGCTCAGAGGGCGAAGGCTTTGCCGTCCCGACTTCAAATTCGCGGTAGATGGCGACTGAGTCACAATTGACAATCTCGCCTCCGAACCTCTCCGCCAAGGCAAGCGATAGCGCGGTCTTGCCGCTGGCCGTGGGGCCGGCAATCACCACCAGCAATGGCTCGCGCTCAGAATGGTTGTCCACGAATTTACTCAGATTACACGGATCCGGTCAGCGCAGGCTCCATGAAACGGTCTTGGCGAAGCGGGCAAGGGTATATACGAGGATCAGCAGGCAAATCAGGACCACTCCGAGGGTTTCCGCCCGGCGAGCTTTCGCTCCATCGTTCTGCGAATCGCGCTTGCGAGTGCGCACGCGAAAATTCTAGCAGCAGTTGTCAGCCGGCTCGACAGATCATTTGTTCCAATCCTCCCAATCCAGCCCGCGCACACGCGAAAATTCAGAAACGTTGGCAGTGATCAGGCGCAGGCTGTGGCGTAACGCCTGCCCGGCGATCAGTAAGTCGTATGCGCCGATGGGCGTGCCGGCTGCCTGCAACTCGGCGCGAATCCCGCCGGCGATCTTCCCGTCCTCCTGGTCGAAGGGCAGCAACTCCAGCGGTCCGGAAAAGAATGTCTCCACACGTTTCGTGTTTTCCTGGGGCCGTTTGCTTTTTGCGATGCCGTACCAAAGCTCAAAGGCTACGATGGAGGAAACCAGGAACCTGCCGCCACGGTTCATCGCGGCCAAAAAGCGCGTCTGGACTGGATTCACCTCCGGCTTCATCAACGCAATACAGGCATTGGTGTCGAGCAGGTGGTTCATTCAAAAATCCTGCGCCGGGGGGTGCGCGGGGAAGAGCGCCTGACCATGAAGGAAGGGTCGGCGGGAATCTCTTTTAGCCGGGCAAGCCACTCCGCTGGATCGGCAGAAATGGGTTCGAGAAGCACGCCAGCACCGATGTGGCGGATTCGGACGCGGTCACCGGGAAAGCGAAACTCCCGGGGCAGCCGAACAGCCTGACTGCTGCCATTGAGGAAGAGTTTGGCAGTCTTGGTCACTTCTTGAGTATATATTTCCGATATATACTCTTCAAGCGGCTGAGAAACGAGTTCGTCCGTGGTCGGTTCAGTGCTTAATTGCTTACCACACTGAGCAGCCGCTGGATTGAAGCATCCTGGGCCGTCAGGAATTGGATCCGCATGCCCAACTGCACCTCGGGCAGGTAAGAAACCGCGATGGTTACCCAATAAAGGCCGGTCGGGAACATGGGCGTCCGCGCATAATAGACACCCACGCTGTAGTGGTTAAGCCTATGCTCAGTCTTGAAGCGCGACACCGCGATCGGCAGGTCCTCGGGATCGCTGACCGCAAATGTAGCCGCGTAAGCCACGCCCGGCAGCGCCATGATCCGGCCGGCATCAGGCACGTCGCCGTTCTGGGCCATGGACCGGGCCAGCGACCGCAAGCGCGGGTCGGGGGAAAACGGCACCTCCGGATTTCCGGCGCCTTTCCATGCTGACTTGAACGCCGTAGCGACCACCTGGGCCACCTGCTCATCGGAAGCGTCAAGCACGCGATGGGCAAAATCCTCGGCGATGTACAGGACGCCGTCCGCGTTTACCACGCCAATGCCTACGGCATTGTATTCCGGATCAAGGATGTTATCCCGGTGTTCGGGGGAATTCATGAAATTCTCATGCGCGCTCTCTACGTTCTCGTCGAAGACCACGTTCTCGCCGGCGCGGCCCATGCGGACTTCATGCGCCGCCAGGCGAGCGCCAAGATCAGGCTCGCCTGGCAACTGGTGCGACAAGGCACCCTGGTCGGCCATGAGGCGCGCGTGATCGGATGCCGCCTGCGCCAGCTTGTCGTCCCAAGCCAAGGGAGACAGTCCGGCGGCGGCGCGGTCATGATTGACGAGAGCCAGCATCAAATTCTGCGGGCCCAGGGAAGCGATTGGAGGAGGCGCGGCGTGCAGGAGAGACAGCCCGGCGCCGGCGGCGACTAACGTGGAAATCAGAAGAACCCTATATACAAACTTCCCTACGGATAATTGCATGATGCCTCCGAACCTTAGGTACTCCGCGATATGAATTCATATGATCTTTTTGGTACTTTGCCGCAGTAAGACTCAACTCGAAGTTCCTGGGGCGTCCTGACCGAAAAGGCTGCTTGCGGAGAGGCACTTCGCAGTATCGCCTCTGGAAAGGGAGCCTTCGGTGTTGCCGCTCACCGTGCCTTGTGACCTGTGTCACAGCCCTTCCATTTGTCTTTGGCGGGGAGTGACGTCGCGGGTGCGGCGTGGAACACCAGGGCCGGGAGAAGCTCAAGGTCCTTCGCGGCTCCGCGAGCTCACGCAAAGGCAATCAAGGTCAGGTTGGTGGAGATTATGGTCGCGTATAAAGAGGGGGAGAATCGAAGCTCTTGGAGTCATTTTCGTCCTGGCGTTTCATCCCGCGGATGAAAAAATGAAATTAATAACCGCTGATGAACCAAGGCTGTCAGGTACCGCCCGCCAGCCAAATTCGAACGCACAATCGCATTGCACCTGATCCCGCGGACGCACTCCCCATGGTCCGCAAAGCTGTGCTTGTATGCGAAGACAGCATGGTACGAACTGTTGCGGCGGAATTCAGTCCGGTAAATGACTTAACCCAGGCAGGTTTAAACCTTAAGGTTTTGCACTTGTACCTATTAGTTATCAGTCGTTTAGAGGAAGTGCCGGAGGGTTGGCCTTAAAGAGTCGGTGCGAATTCGTGCGGGTTTAGCAGTCGCTGCGCATGACAGGGCAGGATAAATAAGGATCTGAGCCTTTCGGTAGTCCCCATGGGACTTGGACCCGATTTGTTGCGCATTCCGCGGACTAAAGTCCGGGGCTACTTTCGAACGTGCCTCCGGCACGTTAACCGAGGGACCGGGATCTTTCGCGCGACGGCGATGTTTCTGACTCCTTTCTCCTAACTTCTGACTCCTGCGTCCAGTACTCTCGCGCCTCCGGCACTTTGAACCGAGAACTGAATACTGAGTACTGCCAACTGAGTACTTCCTATCTCTGCACTTCAAACTCAATCGCCTGGCTGGCGAAGATCTTCTGGCCGGCGGAGGGAGACTGGCGAACAATCGTGTCGGTAGCGATGGGGCGCAACTTGCCGGCGGGTTCGTTGGCGAAAGGCGATCCGGGCCGGACCGTCACCGCGACCGATCCCAGTTTGAAACCGCCCTCCGCCAGGGCCGAGGTGGCTTCACCGAAGAGTTTGCCAACGAAATCGGGCATCACGAACGCCGGCGTAGTTTCTTCCGGCGGAGCGGTGAGCAGCATATTGACAGTGGGCGAGGCCACACCCTCGGCGCCCGCGGCCGGTGACTGCCCGATAACCTCTTCGGCAGGCAATCCGCTGATATGAATAAAGGATAGTTTTCCCGGTTCCAGCCCGCGCTGTGCGAGGTTGATTTCCGCGGCGCGCTGGCTCTGGCCGGCGAGGTTGGGAATCTGCACGCGCTGCGGCCCCAGGCTTTGCGCTACCCGCACCTTCCAGCCGCGGCGCACGACCGCCCCGGCCGCGGGGACCTGCGTCATAATGCGCCCCTCGGGCACGCTCGAACTGTAGAAGCGGTTTTCGACTTCGAAAAGCAGGCCGTTCGACTGTGCCGCACGGGCGGCGTCGGTGGGGGACATGCCGGTAAGCTGCGGCACCGCCACTTCGCGGCCATGGATGGCCAGGCGCATCGCCATCAGCGCCGACACCATGAAAACCGTGATCAGCACCAGCGCCATCAGCAGGTAACGCAGGTACGCCCGCCCCTGGAAACTGTGTCTCACGGGCTTCACGTCAAGCTCTGGCGCGGCCGCTCCCACTACTTGCAACCTTCCGTGGTTTTCTTGTCAACGGGACACTTATCCGACGGCCATTTGCTGACGCTGCGCTTCACCGTGGCGGCCTCCGTCTTGCTCGCCTCGCCGACCTTTTTGCCAAAGCCGCTGAATCCATCGGCAAGAGCCTTGCCCGCCTCGCTGGGATGCCCGGTGTCCAGCTTGTGGCCGAATTCCTTGCCGCCTTTGCCCAGGTCGTCCGTCGAGTGAGCGGCTTGCTTCGCAGCAACCTTATGATTGACTTCTCCCGTGCCGGACTTTGAGGAGTGAGTGGTGGAATGGGTGGTCGAGTGCGTAGACGATTTGTCTGTATCGGACGGATGAGCGGTGGTCTTGGACTTCGCCGTGGGAGATTGCGCTGCGTCCGGCTTCTTGGCAGGCGATTCCTGCGCCAATCCCCTTTCACCGCAGAGGACACAGAGCGCGCAGAGGACGGAAAGCGACAAGGCGGCTCGGCGACGGGGAGACAGGGAGAACCAACGACGGGGAGAGAGAGGGACACGGGGACTCGGCGACATGGGGACTCCCGCGTCACCGCCTCTCGAAGTCATGAAGCCCCAACGCATCATCTGAATTCCCCGCATCAACGCAATTATTTGTCATCCTGAGCGAAGCGAAGGATCTATGCATCTTGCGGGCGGCGGAACAGTACCCAGGTCCTTCGCTTCGCACAGGATGACAAAGTCTTTTCTAGCTGCTAACTTCTAGCTACTAGCTACTAACTACTGCTTTCTCCCGAAGAGCCGCGCGCCCAGCGCACCCCCGGCTGCGCTGACGGCCAGGGAGATCACCAAAAACAGCACCAGCCCGAAGACAACTACGGTAATCATGCCATTCGGCGATGACGTCAGTTTAGACATGATTGCCTGCGCGTTCGGGTCGGGGTTGGCCGCAATCTGCTTTTGCAATTCCTCGTGCAACGTGGCAATCAGGCGGCCGCCGCCCAGCGCCAGCTCCATCGCGAAGATGCCCGCGATCAGTCCCCATCCGAACAAGCCGCCCAACATGCCGGTGCGCGCGCCCATCCCCGGGGTCATGGCCGAGCCGGTGCGCCGCGCGTACATTGCCTGCGAGAGCGCGCCCGTCACCAGCATCACCAGGAACGGCGCAGCCAGCGGCAGCGCCAGAGCCATGGCAAGCACCAGTCCCGCCACCGCAGCGCCGGAGAAAGCGTTCGACCAATGAATCTCGCCAGCAGCAGGCGGCAGTTGGCCGAGCGTGCGCTGGTCAGGAATTGGCGTGCCCATCGGCAGCGCCGAGACGAGCGATTGCCCTTCCGGGGAATGCCGTCCGGCGGCGACCAGCGACTGGACCTTGGCCGGCAGGGTTACGCGAATTTGTGGTGTTCCGCACGCCGGGCAAAAAGGCACCCCGGATTCCACTGCCGTACCGCACTTGTCGCAGGAATGGTCCACTTTAGAAAAGGCTAAATCAGTCCGAACGTGGGCGCAATGGGAAGGGAGGAGCACTCAGCTGTCAGCTATCAGCCGTCAGCCAGACAAAAGCAGTCAGCAGCGTTCGGCATTCAGCTGACAGCCTTCTGGATTGCCTTGGCTGATAGCTGACAGCTGATTGCTGATAGCTGCTTCCCTATATCGGCTCCTCTTTGCCGTGGGCGTTCACATAGACCAGAGCGAATTCCGAGCCGTCGCCTCGGGGCTTGATGGCCACCACGTGCTGGTAGTTTTCGGTCCCGACCTTCAACTCGAGCGTATCGCCGGAATCCTGCTCGCAATGCAACTGGTCGTCCTTCGAATCCATATTCTTCTTGTAATCGGTATGGCCCAGGTTGTGGCTGGTATGGCATTCGATCACCGGTCCGTATTTCGACAGCTCCTTCTGGTAGAAGGCGGTGAGCTTGGCCGGCGAGTCGTCGCTGAGGAACTGGGCCACGGCGATCTTGAAGCCAAAGAACGAGCTGGACACCTTGACGTTGGCATTGCTGTCGTCATGATCGGCGTTGGGCCGGGGACGCGCTCCCGGATAAACGGCCAGGCCCACATCCTGGGCCTCCACCTGGGTGTTGACATGCAGCCCGCCGATCGGGGTCTTGATGTCAACCATTTTTTTGTCACCGTCTTTGCTCTCGTGGACGGTGCAAGCCGCCAGCAGCAAGCAACAGGCAGCAAGCAGCAAAGAAGCAGCAACAAGTGGCAAGCGGCAAGCCTCAAGCTGGAGCAAGTTCACAGTTCTCAGTTTGCAGTTCGGAGCCAGACCGCGCCCCCGCTTTCTCTCTTCCTGCTTCTGACTCCTGTCTCCTGACTCCTGTCTTCCTTCGTTTTCTCTCATTTCTCCACCTCCGCGCTCTCCGCTTCCTCAACTGGCGACTAGCGACTGACGACTGGCTACTGACTACTTCTGTTCTGCCTTGTCGATGCCCATTCCCCGCTCCGCGAAGCCGGGTATCGTCACCGGCAGGCGCCCGCCAATCGGGATTTCGCCGAACAGGGCCTTGACCGCGGCGATCTCCGAAACCGGCATGGTCGAAAACGTGCAGAGATACGTCGGCACATCCGGAAAGTCGCTGGCTAGGTACGGATTCCCCATCGCCACCACCACCGCGTGGTCCCCGGTGCGCTGCAGCATGGTCTGTAATAGGGCGGCCTGCTTCGGCCGCAGCGCCGTGCCGGCGGTGGTCCGGCCAACAAACCTTCCCGGTTGCGGCGAGGCGTAGACCGCAACAATCACGCGTTCGGCCGGCGCCATGGTCGCCAGCACCGCGTCGGCGGAGAAGGCGGCGACACTCTCGTCGATGAACATCACGTTGGCGTCCGGGACGCGCGCGCGCAGCTCGCGTTCGAACCCGCGCCCCGCTTCGGTGCGCACATCGTCGGTGAAGACCACAGCCACAATGCGATTGTGGGTCTCCACTACGCGTGTATACGCATTCGGGCCTTCGGCAGTTCCCGGGCGGATGCAGGCAAATGTCTCCGGATCGATCCGGCAGGGAAATCCCGGCACCCGCGGCAGTTGCCAGCTCCATGGCGCTGCCTCTTCTTTATTAGAGGATTTTCCGCCCGGATCAGTGGATCCGGACGTAGGGGTTGCCCCACCCTTGTCGTCCCCGTTCTTTGGGGAGGATGAGGATGACGCCAGGGTGGGAGAGTACTCCCGCACCAGCGTCACGGCCGCGTCGGCAATATGCTGGCCCACGGCCTGATTCTCCGGACTGTTTACCAACCGGGGCAGCGCCTCCAGGTCAACCAGGCGGGCGCGATGCAATCCCACCGAGGCCTTGGCCCGCAGGATCTTCAGCACCGAGGCGTCGATCTGCGCCTCGCTCAACTCGCCCGTGCGCACCGCTTCGAGCAGGCCATTGTAGGCTCCGTCGATGCTGGAGGGCAGCAGGGCGATGTCGTTGCCGGCCTTCACCGCCGCCACCGCCGCGCGCGCCGACGGGGAACTTGCGAGATACGATTTGGGATTTTGGATTTGCGCGACAGATTTGGGATTTAGGATTTGGGATTTAGGATTTGCCGCGGTGCTGAATAATGCCAACCCCTCGACTTTGTCATCCTGACGCTGAGCGGAGCGAAGCGGAAGGATCTGTTGTTGCCTTGCATCGACAACCGCAAAAGCAGGTCCTTCGCTACGCTCAGGATGACAATTCATACTGGAGGAAACTAACCGTGCAGTCGCACCCGGACTTGCCGCGGTGCTGACTAATGCCAACCCCTCGACTTTGTCATCCTGACGCTGAGCGGAGCGAAGCGGAAGGATCTGTTGTTGCCTCGCATCGACAACCGCAAGAGCAGGTCCTTCGCTACGCTCAGGACGACAACACATGTTGGCAGAAACTAACCGTGCAGTCGCACCCGGACTTGCCGCGGCGCTGACTAATGCCAACCCCACGACTTTGTCATCCTGATGCTGAGCGGAGCGAAGCGGAAGGATCTGTTGTCTCCTCGCACTGACATCCGCAAAAGCAGGTCCTTCGCTACGCTCAGGATGACAATTCATGCTGGAAGGAACCAACCGTGCAGTCGCACGCGGACGTACCGCAGCGCTTGCATCCGGGTTTGAAATCCCAAATCCCAAATCCGAATTCCGCAATGCACTTCTGACTACTGTCTCCTGTCTCCCGACTCCTTCTTCCGCTTCCTTCCGGCTGACGGCTGACGGCTGATCGCTGATCGCTGGTTCTAGCGACGACTGCGGCCCCATCGCCGGCTTTACCTCTTTCTTCTTCTCTTCCTGAAGGTCGGGCTTTGGTGCCTGGAACCCTGGAGCAGTCTTCACCGTGTCGTCGGTCTTCTTCTCGGGCATGTCTCCGGTCTTCGCATTCGGGAACTGTGTGGCGCCGGCATCATCTTTGTTCTTCTTTTCCGGGAACCCTACCTGATTAGCATCCGGAATGTGGCCGGCGTTTCCGGCGTCTTTGGTCTTTTTTTCGGGGAATCCGACGTGGTTTGCGTCGGGGATATGCGCGCCCGCTCCAGCGTCATCCTTATTACTCTTCTTCTCCGGGAAGCCGGCCTTGCTCTCATCCTGGAAGTGAGTGTTGTTCCCCGCGTCTCCGCTCTTTTTCTTCTCGGGGAAACCGACCTGACTCGCATCCGGCAGATGAGCCGCGGAACCGGCCTCCCCCGCCTTCTTCTGCGGCGGGAACTCTGTTTTGGTCGCGTCCGGGAACTGGCTCGGAGCCTTGGCCTTGTCATCTGCGTTCTTCTTGTCTTTCTCTTGCGCCACCGCCCGCGTCTTGCCGTTGTTCTTGTCCTTATTATTGTCCTG
Source organism: Terriglobales bacterium (assembly GCA_049521535.1). Lineage (GTDB taxonomy): Bacteria > Acidobacteriota > Terriglobia > Terriglobales > Acidobacteriaceae > CAZUCM01. The sequence continues at coordinate 12,393 of JBEKOS010000043.1, forward strand.
CTCCTGAACCTGCACCTGCGCAACCAGCACTAAATGCGGTGCCGTGCTTCCGCTTCTGACTCCTGCCTCCTGACTCCTGTCTTCTGTCTTCTCGCCCCCGCCTCCTGGCTCCTGTTCCTTCCCAACTGAGTACTGAGTACTGAGTACTGGCGACTTCTCGTATAAGCGCATATACCCATTCATATCCAGCGCGTCGCTGATCACGATGCCCTGGAAGCCAAGCTGTTTCTGCAGCAGGTCATGAATAATGACGGGCGAATTCGTGGCCACGTGCGTGGGGTCGGGATCGAGCGCGGGCACGGTGATGTGTCCCACCATCACGGCATCCACGCCGGCGGCAATGGCGGCCTGGAACGGCGGCAGCTCGACCGTCTCCAGCCGGTGCAGGTCGCCGTCCACGCGCGCCAGTCCCAGGTGGGTATCGGAGTCGGTGTCGCCGTGTCCGGGAAAATGCTTGGCCGTGGTCATCATCCCGCCGGCGCGCGCCGCCCGGATGTAGGCGGCCACCAGCTCGCCCGTCTGCCGCGAGTCGCCGCTGAAGGCCCTGGTATTGATGACCGGATTCAAAGGATTGGAATTCACGTCGGCTACCGGAAACCAGTTCCACACCACGCCGATGGCCCGCGCCTCCTGGGCCACGATGCGCCCGTATTCCGCGGCGTACTCCGGATTGCCGGCGGCGCCGAAGGCCATGGCGTGGGGGAAGGCCGTTACGCCGGTGAGCCGCATGGCCAGCCCGCGCTCGAAGTCGGCGGCAATCAGCAGCGGCAGGTCGGAAGCCTGCTGCAACTGATTGATCAGCGCGGCCGCCGCGTAAGGCTCGCTCTTCACCAGCAGGCCCGCCTGCTCGGGGACGGTGAGCCCGAATCCGCCGAGATGATACTTGTGGATGTCGTCGAGCAGGCGCCGGTACTCGGGGCTCTGGACGTTCAGGAATTCCGCCTGCGCCCAGACCATGAGCATCTGGCCGACCTTCTCTTCCAGCGACATTTTGGCCAGCGTCTTCTGCGCCCACTTCTCGCCCTCGCGATCCAGATGCACCGCCGCCGGCTGCTGGTATTTGCCCTTGCCGGCATCCTGCCCGTGCGCCTTTTCCTTGTTCTTTGCAAATGCCGGCGCTGCCAAGCAGCAACAAGCAGCAAGCAACCAGCAACCGGCCACCACTCGCAAGCAACCAGCATCAAGCAACCAGGCGCAAATCGCGTGCTTCCGGGCCGTACTCTTGTTTGTTCTCTGCTTTGGCTGATTGCTGAATGCTGATAGCTGAGAGCTGGTGTGCTGAAAGCTGATAGCTGATGGCTGATAGCTGATGTGCCACATGATGAAAGCGTAGCACTTGTTAGCCGTGTCCTCTGGTTGTAGCGTCGGTTCTCGGGATGTAGCGCCGGCCTCCCGGCCGGCTGTGGCGGGGGCGTCTCGCCCGCGCTTGCTTCTTGCAGGTTCCTTGCTTTGGCTGATAGCTGATCGCTGACTGCTGACGTACGTCGATCCGTGGCCAAAAGCCTTGTTTTCCTCTGTGTCCGTAGCCCGCCCTGAGCGAAGCGAATGGGTGTCTCTGTGGTGGTTTCCCCGATTTTGTACGGAATTCGTAACAAACCCCAACCAGCCCCGCACCCGCATTTTTACTGCTCGCAACGCCAATTTAGCCCGGCGAACAATCATCGAAATCTAAGGTGACCCTGTTGCGACCAAAACATGCCTCGCCATTTCCCGTTCGCAAGAAACCGCCTGAAACCGCGTAAACCCGTAACTAACCTTGTACGGAATTCGTAACAAGCAAAAATTAATGTTGCAGAAATCCGATTTCGTGATATTGTCTGTCGCTGTAATTCCAAAGCATCAAGCAGTGGGCGTGAGGGGTCGTTAGTTGTCATCCTGAGCAAGCGCTTTGTGCGCAGCGAAGGACCTGGGCGAGCCGCGCGTCGCGTCGCGTACTGTGCGACACAATAATCGCGCGCTTGGCTCCGCTCCGGCCCCGCCCGAACGTTCCACCCCATCTCGGGAAACGGAGAAACAGGAGGAGAAAAAGCAAAGAAAGGTAGGCGATGTTTAATTGTCGTTGATGGGGAAAAATAATTGTCG
>JBEKOS010000044.1:0-14412 GCA_049521535.1 Terriglobales bacterium
CTGCCAGTCCCACACGCAGTCCAGTGAAGGAGCCTGGACCTGAAATAACGATCATGCCTTCCAAATCACGCTTTTGAATGCCATTACGTTCAAGCAGCAGCGTCAACTCCGGAACCAGGCGCGCCGAATAGACGCCGCCGGCCAGAGGCGTGACTTCCAGCACGTCCAGCGAATCCGGAAGTCCCCGGACCAGCGCCATCGAACCGTCACGTCCGGAGGTATCGAGGGAAAGCAGCAACATAAGAAGTAGTTGGTAGCTAGTAGCTAGCTGTTAGATACTCGCGCTGGTGAGCGAATCCACTAGCCGGAGGAAGTAAGTGCATAGGTCGTTCGCTCCACACAGGATGACAAGTCTCTGAGTTGCGCTTTTCGGCCTACTACTAGCTTCTAGCTACTAACTACTGTTTCTCACACAATTCCAGCAGCACGCCGCCGGCGCTCGACGGGTGTACAAAAATGTAGGCATGGCCGCCCGCGCCAGTCTTGATTTCGTCGGAGATGAAACGCGCGCCTGCCTCCTTCATCTGACCAACCACGTGTTTCAAGTCAGATACGTGCAAAGCCACGTGGTGCAGACCTTCGCCGCGCTTCACCAGGAATTTCGCAATCGGAGAGTCCTCTGACGTGGGCTCCAACAGCTCAATGCGACTCTCGCCTAAAGGAACCATTGCCAAACGCACCTTTTCTGCGGCGACGAGCTCTTCGCCTTCGACTTCAAGCCCCATGCTGCGATAGAACTGGGTGGCCTGGGACAACGACTTTACTGCAATTCCCAAATGATCAATGGTAAACATAATGAAATTCTTCGCCGCGGATTGACGACAATAAACGCAGACCAATACCGAGAATTCCGCCCCAGCAGCGTTAATCAGTGTGTGTCAGCGGCTAGTCCTTTCCCCATCCCGTCAGGATCTCTTCCACCAGCGAGTAGGGATCGCGCTCGTGTGCCGCGACCTCCTCCGCATACCTGGTCAGCGCCCCGTCGTTGAGCTTTTCGCGAACCAACCGTTGGAGCACCGCATCCCGCAGCATCTCCAGCAGCCGGTCGCGCCAGTTTTCAGTGCGGCGGCGCAGCAAAAGGTTCTTCTCTTCCAAAAACTTATGGTAACTGGCAATCGCCGAGGCCAGTTCGCCAATGCCGCTGCCTTCGCTGGCAACTGTTCTTACAATGGGCGGGGTCCAATGATCGCTGCGCATGGAGAGAGACTGCATGGCTCGCACTTCGCGCTCCACTCGATCCGCCCCTTCGCGATCGCTCTTGTTGATGGCGAAAATGTCGGCAATTTCCATGATGCCCGCCTTGATGGTCTGCACATCATCGCCCATGCCGGGAACCAGAACCACCACGGTGATGTCCGCCAGGCGAACGATATCGACTTCATCCTGGCCAACGCCGACGGTCTCGATCAAGACCAGATCTCGCCCGCTGGCATCCAGTACAGTCGCGATATCGGCGGTGGTGCGCGCCAGTCCTCCGAGCGCGCCGCGTGTGGCCATGCTGCGGATGTAGATGCCGGGGTCCGAATGATGCGATTGCATGCGAATCCGATCGCCCAGAATCGCTCCCCCGGTGTAGGGGCTGGTGGGATCGACGGCAATTATGCCAACACTGCAATCCTGCCGCCGGTATTCGTGCGCCAGATGATCGACAAGCGTGCTCTTCCCCGCACCTGGCGCCCCGGTCATACCAATGATCTGCGCTTTGCCGCTGTAAGGAAACAGCGCTTGCAGTAACGGGAGGGCGTCGGTCGAACGGTTTTCGACGGCACTGATGGCGCGCGCCAAGGCGCGTGTATCGCCCGCGCGAATACGTTCGACTCTTTTTTGTAATTCGTCCACTAGCTATTGTCACTCGCGTTGGGGCCGGTTGCGCGCGGTAGGAGGCCTCTAGCTGTTTCGGTACTGGCGGCCGACCACTGGCGACTAACGACGGTGTCTCAGTCCTTCAGCAGTTGCCGGGCGATCACCAGGCGCTGAATTTCGCTCGTCCCCTCGCCGATGGTGCAAAGTTTGACGTCGCGATAGAATTTTTCCGCGGGATAATCTTTGATAAACCCATAACCGCCGTGAATCTGGACACATTCATTGGCAATCCTAACGGCAACTTCAGAGGTGTAGAGCTTGGCAAAGGAAGATTCCAGAGTGGTTTTATGATCGTTATCCTTCATCCACGCCGCCTTCAGGCTCAGCAGTCGCGCTGCTTCGACTTCCATCGCCATATCCGCTAGTTTCCATTGGATGGCTTGAAATTCGCTGATCGCCTGACCGAATTGGTGCCGCTGCTTGGAGTACTTCAAGGCCGCCTCATAAGCGCCTTGGGCCATGCCCAGACCCAGCGCAGCAATGGAGATGCGGCCACCATCGAGCACGCGCATGGCATCCACAAAACCTTCGTCCTCGCCTCCCAGCAAATTGCCCGCAGGAATCACACAATCCTCAAAAATCAGCTCGGCGGTGTCACTCGCGCGCAATCCCAGCTTGTTCTCCTTCTTGCCAGGGCGAAAACCCGGAGTTCCCTTCTCCACGACAAAAGCCGAGAGGCCATGGGTGCGAGCGGCCTTATCTGTTACCGCAACTACCACCACCACGTCGGCATAGTGTCCATTCGTGCAAAAAGTCTTGGTGCCGTTTAAGATCCACTTGTCGCCCTTGCGGACGGCGGTCATGCGGGCGCTGGCAGCGTCTGACCCAGATCCCGGTTCGGTAAGGGCCCATCCTCCGATGAATTCCCCGGTGGCCAGTTTTGGAATATAGCGCCGCTTCTGTTCTTCGCTTCCGGCGAGAAAAATGTGGTTGGAACAAAGGGACGTGTGGGCCGCTACGATAATTCCCACTGACCCGTCGATCCGGGAAAGCTCTTCGATGGCCGTAACGTATTCCACGTAACCCATGCCGGCGCCGCCGTATTCAGTCGGAAAAATCACTCCCATCAAGCCGAGGCAGCCCAGTTCCTTGATCGTTTCCAGTGGAAAGTGCGAGGCTTCGTCCCAATCCATTACGTGAGGCAGAATCTCGCGCTCGGCGAATTCCCGCACACTCTTGCGAAGCTGTTGCTGTTCTTCGGAAAATTGAAAATCCAAGCAAAACCCCCAATTTTGGCATCGCGGCCATGTCTTCTCGCCGCAAAGGCGAAACAGATGCTTATAACACAAGCGGGCGGCATCAGGCTATACGCGAAAAACCGTTTTCCGTCTCACGTTTCGCGTTGCCCGTTGGGGATTACCTTGTACGCAACTTTCGAGGGGCTAGCTCGTGCGCTAAAGTAGACGCTAGGAGCGGTGAATGTCGACCAGCGCGCCCAGCTACGATGACGAAACCCTACAGGTGCATCTAGCGCAATCCGCACGCGCCTTTCCGGGGCCGGACTATTACATCGTCTTGCACTGGGTGCACCAGTATCTAAGACCGGAAAGGTATTTGGAAATCGGCGTCAGGAGCGGCGAATCCTTGCGCGCCGCCCTGCCCGAAACCAAGTGCCTGGGAATCGACCCTGAACCGCAAGTAGGCGCCACCACCGACTCTCGCCTGCAGATCTGCCGCATGACCAGCGATGATTTCTTTGCGCATCACTCGTTGCAAGAGGTTTGGCAGAGCCCGACTTTTGACCTGGCCTTCATAGATGGACTCCACTTGTTCGAGCAGACGCTACAGGACTTCATGAATCTGGAAAGAACGGCGACCAGGAAATCTCTCATCCTGCTGCACGATTGCATTCCGCTTGACGCAGTGACTTGCGCCCGCGACCGGACCACGCATTTCTACAGCGGCGATGTGTGGAAGGCGGTGCATTGCTTGAGGAGAATGCGGCCGGACTTGAAGCTGACCATCGTCCGCACGGCGCCGACCGGCCTCTGCCTGGTTGGCAACCTAAATCCCGCTTCGGAGGTCATGAGCTCGGCCTATGAAGAAATCAAACGGAAATACTTGCCGCTTATGTTTGGAGATTATTTGGCGCTAAGGCACGAAATGCCGGCAATGATCGACAACACGCCCGAAGCAGTTCGTTCGTGCCTGGAAGCGCTCGCTCAAGACGTGGCCAGCGCCGGCGCTCCCGTTCCATAGATCGAACGCCAATTGAAGACCGCCTCCGGGTTAAGTTCTGACCTGCCGTCATCCACATGAAGTACTTCAGGAGCAATCTCCAGGCGCGCTGAATTGTGTTTCATATTCTCATAGTGGTAATTGGAGTCGCCCCGCCTTAGCCCGGCGCGATCGCGCGTGATACGCGCCAGCATCTGTTCCCGCGATCGCATCGGATAGTGCCGCAGATTGAACAGTTCAGGATATCGATTCCCCAACGGAGGATTGTGATTGAATTCGCGGATATTGGTCGAACTCGCCCGCCAAGAGCGAATCCGCGGCGCGCAGTCCGGGAACAGCGAGTAATGGCGGATTCGCGCCACGGGAGAAGCGACGCCGCTCTCGTCCTGGTTGGTGAACCAGTAATTGAAGTTCCTGAATTGAATCCAGTCAAATTCCGAGGCTGCAACTTCGGACAGCCAGTCAACATACGATCGTGAACGGGACGGGCCTTCCAGGAACTCGTCCTGGTCCGGCCAGGAGATCCAATCATACTGATCTACATAACGCTCGATCAGGTGGCGTGACATCGACTGGTAAAGCTCGTAAAAATCGAATTCCCGGGGGAGGTATCGTGTTTCCAGAAGCTCGCTGCGAAACCGGGACACAACCTCGCCGGTGCTATCGGTTGAGCCATGGTCCCACAAGATCACATGATGGTTCTGTGCGAGGAGAGACTGGATGGAATCCTCCAGGAGGTCGCCATCGTTATAGCAAAGCAAAATGCCCAAGAGTCGCATAATCGCAGCACGTTCTCCCCGTGATTACGGCGCGAAATATGCGGAGATATCCATGACCAACTGAGTCGTACCGCTGGCCAGTGCGTCGGTTTCTCCATCCTGGTTCGGGACAATTGCCATGTTGGAAGTAATGGCCCCATCGAGCGCGTTCAGCGTGGAGACTACTGGCTGAGCCTCACCGTCCGGCCAGAGAGTCAGATATCCGAGATCGCCCGAGGGAACCACCGTCGCGTTGAAAACATACGCCTTCGCCGTGCTCGGTGGCGCACATGTGCTGCCAGCCACATTCACCGTAAGCTCCCCGGTGAAGGCGCCGGTCGTTTTGCGCGTGTCCAGCACACGGCATGGCGTCAAAGCGTAGAGCTGCAGCCCACCCGTCCCCGGCGCCGCGAAATAGCCGTTTACGTCGATCACCAGATCGGTGGCATTGCTCGGATACACAGCCACATCGCCGCCCGTACCCGCCGGCACAATGGCCGCGTTGGCGACAACTGTCCCCGTCAAATCGTTCAGTGTGGAGACCAACGGTTGCGACTCCCCGGTTGGCCATACCGTCAAATAGCCCAGGTTTCCGCCGCTCGGCGGCACTGCCGTCATGTTCAGGGAATACGCCTTCGCGCTCGACGGAATGTCGCATGGAACCGTATTGCCGGAGGCGCCGAGTACCGGGAAATCCCGCTCCGTATTGGCAACCAGAGATGGCGAGCCCAAGCCGGCGGCAAACCCCGTGCTCTTGCGCGTATCCGCGACACGGCACGGCGTCAGCGGATAAAACTCAAGCGATGTACCTGTGCCGGCCTCGAAGTATCCGTCGATATCCAGCACCACGTTGGTAGTGTTGTTAACAAACACGCTCACTGCGCCCGAGGTTCCCGCAGGCACGATGGCTGCGTTCGCCTTGATGCGACCGTCGAGCGAGTTAAGGGTGGACACCACCGGCTGGCCTTCGCCTGCGGGCCAGATCGTCAGGTATCCCAAAGGCGCAGGCGGCACTACCGTAACATTCAACGAGTAAGCCACGGCGGTGGTTGGAATTCCCGTGCAGGGGCCGGACGGAATCGTAAAGCTACGAGATGTCCCCCCAGTGAGTTCGGGCCCACCGAAGGGGCCATCGGCATTGCGGGTGTCGACCACCCGGCAAGGAGTGACCGGAACGAACTGTACTGGCATGACTGGCGGGTTTACCAACTGCGAGAAGTCGCCATTGCTGCTGGAATAAGTCGAATCGCCTGAGTAGGCCGCCACGATCGCATCGGTCCCGACCGCAAGCGCAGAGGTGGTGCAGGAGGCAGTAGCGGAGGAAGTCAGAGTTACAGATGAACAGCCGGAAATGGCGGCGCCATTCGCAGTGAAGCTGACCGTTCCCGTCGGAGTTGGTGGTCCGGCCGGCGTTACCATCGCAGTTAATGTCACGGCCTGCCCGGACGTCGAAGGATTCTGGTTGGAGGTTACGGTCGTGATTGAGGTGGTCTTGGTTCCGGAAACCGCAACCGTAGTCTCGCCGCTGGAAGCTGCGTCGTTAGCTCCATCGCCGCTGAAGCAGCCAATTGCGCTCTTGGTGCCGTTGCCGCCAAGTTGGGTGCCTGTGACCCCGGCCAACGATGCCGTGGCGTTGCAGCTAGTGGTGCAACCGGAGGCCGGAACCAGCGCGGAAGTACCAAGCACGGTGCCGGAACAGGCAGTCCCAGCGTAAAAGCTGACGGTCCCCAGCGGTGGTGCAACGCCGCCGCGCCCCGTGGCCGTCACGGTCGCAGTCAGGGTGGTAGTTTCCGATCCGCTTATCGAGGCCGGATTGGCGGCGACAGCGGTTGTGCTCGCAAACAGCGGCGTAAATGAATTCCAGAAAGCTACCAGATTGGTAATGTTGACGCTGCCCAAGCCGGTAGCGTCGTTGTAGCCCGCGCTCTGCGGATACGCCGCTTCAAAGGTCGACGTGGAGACAGAGAGCAATCCGATTGGGTCACCTATTGTCACAGTAAAGCAATCGGGCGAGCCTGTTTCGCAGGGCTGATCATTGTTTTCCTGAACACAACTTGTGTTGTTTGGGCCGACACAGGAAGAGGTTCCGATCACAGGCGTGCGATTGATGTTATAGAAAATGCAATTTGGAAAGACGCTGCCATACATGGTTATGGCCAGGGGGTTCGACTCGCACGTATATATGCTCGGCGCGGAAGTCGAAGCGTTCTCCGCACCGGGCACGCCATATTCGGCAGTACCAAGAGCATAGAACGTATAGTCGGCCTGCCCCTGACGCGTCGGCTGCGCTGGATTGCCCGACGGGTAAGCCTGATTGATCAATGCAATAATACCCGTAAGCATAGGGGCTACGAAAGAGGTGCCACCGGCGCCCAAGGCCGTCGCATCAGTACCGTTGCTGTAGTCGCAGGGACCAACGTCGGAGTCACAGTAAAGCAGCTCATGGCCCCAGAAGCCGTCGGAGGCAAACAAGGAAACATCCGGCAAATTGCGCATGGAGGTCGAAGTAAAATTGCCGCTCAGTCCAACGCCGTAAACGCCCTGCCAGGTAGGAATCGCATTGAACGTACTGATTCCACCGGTATCGCCATCGAGGAGGACCTGCAGATCCTCGTCGTTGCAAACCTCTTCGGGCGTCCCGCCCTCAAAAGAAGCCAGTATTGCGCTACCGCAACTGCTGTTCCAGGCCTTTTCGGGAATATAGGAAAGGGCCGAGAGATATGGCGATGTGTCGTTCGAGTTCCAATACTGAGTGTAAACAAGGTCGTTGGTGTAACCGTCAGTGAAGTCCGTGCCCCCGGCACCAACAGCAAACGGCGAGGAGGAATTTCCCTGCACGGAGAGCCCGGTAGTTCCAATCGTAGTCACCCCCCGGTCACAGGCGTCGTCGCCGCTGTCACCATCGGCAACCACAACCGTTTGCCCCTGGGCCACGGCTTGCTCCCACAAGGCATTGATCATATCGATGCCCGCCGAGCCTTCATCGGCCTCGCAAGCCCCGTAGCTGGAGCTTATGGCCGAAACCGAGCTCGCAAGGTCGTTCACGATGTACGTCGCCGACAGTTGAATTCCGTCACTTGTTGACGTGCTCGCACAGGCCACAAAATTTATGGTGGCAGCGGGAGCGGTGGTGCCAATCCACTGCAGATCAAGGTCGGCCTCACTCTCGTCGTCGGCGTCGGCAATGCCCGGATCACTGCAGTAGCCACTGATGCCAAACAGGTAATTGACACCACCTTGAGTCGAATTTGGACTTGAGGGATATGTAGGCAGCCCGAATTGAGAGCGGAAACTGGTGACATCAGCAGTCTGGACGTCAGTACGCTCGACAACCGCAAGCGTCTGGCCCGCGCCATTCGTCGGCGTGGAAGCACTAAGCAATGGAAGCTCGTTGTAAATCGTGTAGAGGTCCTGAGGCCCCACGGCGTAAAACGTTCCGTTACTGCCAGTAAACGTCACAAGCGGGTTTCCGCCAGCGGCTTTGGCCTGAGCTTTACTTTGCGGTGGAACTTGATTTGATATCGCCTCGTGCCAAAGCCCGGTTTTGGAATCCCGCCTGACAGGCGTTATCTTTCTGACCTTCGATTTGGGAAAGAAGTTGTTGAGCGATGGCAACCCTTCAATCACCGGCGCCAGCGCTGCTGGAATCTGAGGGGCGGTCATGTTGGCAATGTGCTTTTCGCCATGGACACTCAAGTTGTGAATTTCCGTATGAAACGCCTGCCGTACCTGCCCTGCTGTTCCGCTAAATAAGATCAGCATCTTGCCGGCCGGAACCGAATCCACTTTGAAGCCGTGGGCTTGCAACCAAGCGCTTACCGTCGCGACATCCTGGTCCGCCACTCCGTAGCACGAGCCGACCTGCTGTGCGCTAAGCCACTGGTGAAAAAGCGGCGAACGGCGGTTGTGCATCTGGTCGATGCGAGTCTGCAGCCAGATCGCCTGATCCGCCGAGCGCTTGAGCAGCAGGATGATGTGCTCCAGCGGCAGGCTGTCATCCACCCGGCCCTGGTCGAATTCCGGAAGCGCTAACGGATGCACTTGGCCATTCAATGTGATCCGAACATTCTCGTCGATGGCACCTGCGATGCGGGAAGCGGCCATGGGCGTGCAGTTGGCACTGAACTGCGTCTCGGCAAATCCAGGTCGAAGCAACGCCGCGATGACCAGAACGACAAAGGTAACCGTCCAGATCGGAAATCTCGTTGAAATTGTGCGCATGGACCTCTCCGTATGCCCGCGAATTGGGACTCGTTTAGTAACAGTCTTGCCGGAACGAAAGTTAACAGAAATCCCGAAAAGCCATCCGGGAAGTGAAATTCAACGTGAAGGAATTGTGCCGCGAACCGAATCCCGGTGTCAAGAGAATTAACACCGATTCGCCACGGCACCCAGGATGGATGACTTCTTGTTAGCGGAGAGTGCCGCAGCTAAGGCTTGGTTCCGGTCCAGAGCCCCGCGTCGGCAATCTGCGGGCAGTTTGGGTTTGAGTTGGCCGACTGCGAATACGTGCCGGTCATCGATAGCCCATTCGTATTAATCGTTCCGACTAGGACAACCGGGGAACCTCCGCTGGCTGTTACACCACAGTTAGTCGCGATCGAGAGATCAACACTTGCACCGGAAACCGTTCCCGTAACCGTAGTGCCGGATGTAGGAAAGTTCTCACAAGTACTCGTTCCCGTCTGAGTGCAGGTGAAAGTGCCGGTAACGCCGGTACCACTTTGTACCAGGACGGCACTCCCGTCGAAAACTACGCCGCTGTTAACCGAAGAGGAAGCAGAAATCGTCCAGGTCGCCGAAAGGTCGGTTGAACCGCCCGGCTCGTTTGAACTGCTGGAGCAGCCGACAACCAGTGCCGCCAGCACAGCAAAGAATAATACTCTCGAAAAGCGCTTCGTCATGAATCTTCTCTCCTAATGCTCGAGCATACAGTGCGCTGGTTTCGAGGGTCAATGATTTCCGTGTAAGGAATTGTCGAGACACAGATCAACAGTGGATTGGCTGGAAATAACGGTGCCTTTTTCGCAAGCATTAACAAAGTCGCAAGGCGAGGAAACGGCACGACTGAATTCCGGAAGCCAGATCGAGAACAGTCCGCAACGGGAAAGTGGCAAGGCGGCACCGCAATCTCGTCTATGGCGCGGGCTTATCGCGAGATCAGCAAAACCAGGTATAAAGACTCCGGAACAGAAACACTTCGACAGCGTGCGTCAACCACCGCACGCCGTCGCAATGGTTCTGTTCCCTTGAGGTCCTGGCTATCCGCGCTGCTCGTCAAGACGCAACCGCAGGGTCGCGCTTCTTACTTACTTGCTTACTTGCTTGCGGAGAAGGTTCCGGTATCAGCAGCCTGTCCGCAGGACGAATTGACTGCGACAGTATAGTTGCCCGTGTAGGTCGTAGTACCCGAGTTCAGCGTGCCGGTTGCGACCAGAGGCGAGCCCGTTCCAACCGTCCCGTTGCAATCTTGCGTGATGTTGAGAGTCATGGTTGAGCCCGAAACCGTACCGGTAACAGTTTCGCTGGCATTGGTTGAACAACCATTCGACGAGGTGGATGAGTTGCACGTCCACGTGCCGTTGATGGTGTTGCCGTTGGTCTCGACGAGGTTGGCGGAACCAGCTTCAACTGTGCCATAGGTCGAAGACGTTGCCGTCGCCGTCCAAGTTCCCGTAACCGGGTTCGATGTGCTGGAACAGCCCACGATGAGCGCCACCACAAATACAGAAAGTACAACAATCGAAATTCTCTTTGTCATTGATCAATTCTCCATTCAAATTTTTCCAGAACTCGAAATACGCCTGGGGGTACGATTCTGAACCGGTTCACAGAATACCTTGCGCCTTTGCCCGGCGTCAATGTCATGAAATGACAGTGTCGCAGGAAAGTAAACGTTTTCAATGCGTATGGCGCCGCCTGACGGCCTGTTGCCGTGCAAGAACTACGGCGCAAAGTAGGCCGTAAGATCCAGCACCAGGTTGGACGTACCGCTGTTAAAGGCATCCACGCTTCCATCAACGTTCACCACGATCGCCATGTTGGAAGTGATTGTCCCATCCAAGGCATTCAGGGTCGATACCACGGGCTGCGATTCGCTGTCCGGCCACAAGGTCAGATATCCCAGTTCACCCTCCGGCACGGCCGTGGCGTTGAAGACAAACGCTTCCGCGCTGACGGGCGGGGCGCAGGCAGCGCTTGCAATCACGTCCACCGACAGTTCGCCGCTGAAGGCGCCGCTGGTTGTTCGCGTGTCAAGCGACCGGCAGGGCGAAATCGGATGGAGATTGTATCCGGAGCCGGCGGCCGCAAAGTACCCGTTTATGTCGATCACGAAGTCGGTGAGGTTATTCGGGTACACCGCAACACCGCCGCTCGAACCCGCCGGCACTATGGCCGCATTGGCCACAACCGTCCCGGTCAAATCATTCAGAGTGGAAACCACCGGCCGTGAACCGCCCTGGTCCCACACCGTGAGATAACCCAAGGCTGCGCCGTCCGGTGGCACTGCGGTGAAATTCATTGAATACGCCTGGGCGGTGGAGGGAATGGCGCAACTGCTCGAGAGCACCGGAAAATCCCTTTCGGTATCTGCAGCGAGGGACGGTCCTCCCAGCGGGCCAACGGCCCTACGCGTGTCGGCAACGCGGCACGGCGTCAGCGGATAAAATTGCAGCGTGTTCGAGCCCGGCGCCGTGAAGTAGCCGTTGATGTCAAGCACGACGTTGGTGGTATTGCTGGCAAATACGCTAACTCCTCCAGCAGTACCTGCGGGAACGATGGCCGCATTCGCCTTAATGCGGCCGTCCGGTGAGTTCAAGGTCGAAGCCACTGGTTGGGTGGCGCCAGTAGGCCATATGGTCAAATACCCCAATGGACCGGGCGGCACCACCGTCACATTCAGAGAATATGCAAAGGCACTGGCGGGAATGCCCGCGCAAGGGCCGGCAGGAATCGTGAAGCTGCGAGCTGTTCCCGCGGAAATGGCCGGGCCGCCGAATGGGCCATCGGCATTGCGTGTATCCACCACGCGGCAAGGTGTAGCCGGCAGAAACTGAACGGCTGAAGATGCGAAGCGAACGACGTTGTTATTAGAGTCTCCGACATAAAACTGGCCGTTTGCATCCACCACCACACCGACAGGCCCGCTTAACCTAGCCTGCGTTGCTAGGCCGCCATCGCCGCTGTAGCCCGGGACTCCATTGCCGGCAATCGTGGTGATGATGCCACTTAACGCGTCAACGTAGCGGATGACATTATTGCCGTAGTCTGCGATAAAAATATTGCCGGATGCGTCGACTGCCACCCCATTCGGATTATTCAACTCCGCACTGGTGGCCGGGCCGCCGTCGCCGATGTAACCTCCGGTTCCATTCCCGGCGACCGTTGTGATCAAGCCAGTCGACGCGGACACAACCCGTACATCATTGTTGCCATATTCCGAAATAATCAGATTATTTTGTGAGTCAAATGCTATGCCTTGTGGCAGGTTCAATTGCGCCTGGGTGGCCGGACCGCCATCGCCACCGTGGCCCTGGGTCCCAGTGCCGGCAAAAGTGGATATGATGCCACTCGTGTTTACCTCGCGAATGCGATTGTTATTGAAGTCTGAGATGTAAAGGTTGCCCACTGTGTCCAGCGCAATCCCGTAAACGAATGATAACTGCGCCTGTGTGGCGGGCCCACCGTCGCCGCTGTAGCCGGACCCTAAACTGAAGTTGCCAGCCAACGGGTAGATGTCGCCCGATATGAGGCTGGAACCGGAAAGATATCCGAGATTGCCCTGACCGCGGTAAACGCCGCGGACAACAAAATTGGAAGTGTCCGCGATATACACGTTAGAGTTCCCATCCACTGCAAGTGCTGACGGCGAATTTAGCTGCGCCTGGCTCGCCGGGCCGCCATCGCCGCTATGGCCATCGGATCCGTTGCCCGCCAGAGTGAATATGAACCCTGGTTCCGCAGTTGTCGGCCCGTCAACCATCCGGATGACGTTGTTGGAGGAATCAGCTATGTAGAGATCACTCGACGAGTCCAAGGCCACCCCGCCGGGCGTATGGAGTTCCGCCTGTTTCGCCGAGTTGCCGTCGCCGCTATAACCGGCAACTCCGTTGCCGGCGAAGGTGCCGATGTAATTGATCGACGGAACTGAGGGTGTAACAGAAGTCTTGCGCCTGGCCTGGGCCTTTTTCGGAGTTGGATGCGCCGGCTTGGCCCGAACTTCGGCCCCTACTCGTTGGGCCAGGCCCGGCAGCGCCAGAGTCAAGGAAACGGTCACCGCCGCCAACAGCTTAAGTGGGATTCTGCCAGAATTCGTCATTGGCGAAATCTCCTTCAGAAATAGAAGGGATGGTTGTGGTGCCGTTCAAAGTCCTCGCGAACCATTGCTATTTCGTTCGTTATGAAAGATTGCGTTATCGTACGCACCATGGAACTGGACTGAACCCTATATCGGCAGAGAATCTGCGGGACGTGACAGCCCCGCAGGCCCATATCGACAAACGTGCACCAAAGATCGTAGTCTTCCCACCCAAATTTGTTAGGCATCACTCGATAGCCGCCAATCTGGCGCAAGACCTCCGTCCGGATCAGAGTCATCGCATCGATATAGTTGTAGTAGCTAAACTTTTCAGGAATCCAAACGGAATTGCCCATAATGCCGGTCTCGTCCCCAAATTTTTCCAATAAAGAATACGCCATCGCATATCCCGAATTCTCCAGTGCCTCGCGGAGGACCCGCAAGGCACGCGGATACAACTGATTATCAGCGTCGAGAATGAAGATGTAAGGAGTGGTCACAAGGGAGAGCGCAGTGTTTCTTGCATGCGTAAGTCCTTGGTTTTCCAAATGCCTCACGAAAAGGACATTCTTAAACTTGTGCTGCCACGGATTGGTCTCGAACCAGTGCAGGAGCAGATCGACAGAATCGTCCGTGGAATGATCATCTATCAGGACGACGTTGATAGACTCTTCGGTTTGCCTCAGCAACGAAGACAGGGCCTCGCCACCTTCGGTTCCATGATTGAAACAGGAAATGGCTACCGAAGTCTGCACCACGCTTTCGGTATGCCTTCTTTCAAGCAGAGTTTCAAAGGGTTTGGGCTTCACCATCTCTCCGCAGGCCTTTTGTGAAAATGAAAGTCCAGCATCTGCCGGTGATCTCCTTAAATGAATAGTTCGCTTTGAGCTTTTCGTAGGCGCGAGTTGCGATGCCTTCTGCTATTCCAACGCTGCTAAGTGCCGACTCACATAGGCTCGGAAGCGCCTCCATTGGCCCTTCCAGGTAGTCGAGATTTGGTTCGAGCCCCGGGGCGGGCAGGCAAGTATCCGTGATCACCAGCGTTTGTTGCATGATGCCCAGTGTCACGATCCTTTGCCATTCCAGGTACGGTATATCGTCACGGTGGACATTCAATACAAGTTTGGAACGCTTCACCAGCGCCACAAAAGTGGCGAAGTCAATCGTCCTGGAATCCTGCTTCAGGAACGGTTTGTCGCCTTCAGGCATGTACACGAAGACCTTCTTGCCGGCAAAGTAATCCGCGTTCCGCGCAAAAAAGTCCTGACGCCGCGGCGAGGATGTGCCGATGAAGAGAATGTCAATCGGCCGTTC
>JBEKOS010000045.1:0-14398 GCA_049521535.1 Terriglobales bacterium
TTGAGGGCAATATCCGCGCTGCCTTTGCGGAGCTCGAGCGCCCGCGTGGTCGGGTCCGGCACAATGGCAAGTCGCACGTGGTTGATGTGCGCTTTCTCGCCCCAGTACTCCGGGTTGCGCTCGATTATGACCTCCTTGTCCTGCTCTATGCTGACGAAGCGAAATGGGCCGGACCCGATGGGATGGCTGCTGATTTCTGCGCCCGCGCCGTAGGGGACAACGCCAAAGGCCCCGTCGGAAAGATTCCACAACAGTTCTGAACTCGGCTCTTTCAGGTGGAAGACCACGGTCCGGCTGTCAGGAGCATCGACGCGATCGACAAGCTGGAAGGTGCTGGCCTTGGTGCTGCGAATGCTGCCGTTCACCATCGAGTCCATCGTCCACTTCACATCGCGCGCGCTGAGCAGCCGGCCATCGTGGAAGCGCACGTCACCGTGCAGATGAAAAATGTATGTGAGCGGATCTGGGATTTCCCAACTCTCGGCCAGCCACGGATGCAGGTCGAAGTGATCATCGCGACGAACCAAAGAGTCAAAAAGGAGCTTGTCGATTCGCTCCGACAAGGCGTCCACGCCAACCCGCGGATCGAGATTGGCCGGGCTGCTCTCGATCACCATAACCAACTCAGTCGTTGGTCGCTGGTCGTTAGTTGTTGGTTGGCAAGACGTCTGTGGGATAAAAAGCAGAGCCAGCCCGATCAATCGACAGGAAGTTGCATACCTCCGGCCGCAAACTTGCAATAAGCGCGACCGCAAGCGGTTCTGCAACCAATCCGCGAGAATCCGTCTGAATCGGTTTGAATCTGCGGCTAAGTACTCGGAAATCATGGGTACGAGATCTTGCCCAGTATAGCGGGATGCCTGGCGCCGGTCGCCGAACGCAGGTTGCCGGGTTGGCGATGCCAGGTTTGGTAGGCGAGCAGTGCGAAGGCAACGGCTTCCTTTGCTTGTGCCGGTAGCCCGAATTCGTCCGAGGTATGAATCTGCAGCCCAAAGGGCTGTAGCTCAGCGGCAATCATCCGCATGAGCGTCGCGTTCCGGGCTCCCCCGCCGGACACGATGAAATCGTGAAACGCTTCGAGTGTACCGCCGGGCTCCGGTCGGCTGTGGCGGGGGCGCCCCGTCCGCGCGACGAAGATAAGAGCTTCGCGGATGGAGCATGCCGTGAGCAACGTCGCGGTGGCGACCACATCTTCCTTTTGAGCGCGCCCGCAACTCCGGATGAATTGCGTGACGAAGTTTCGGCCAAATTCCTCGCGTCCCGCGGTGCGCGGCGGATGCCGTCGGAAAAAGGGAAACCGAAGAATCTCCGCGACTACGCTGGTGATTGGCGTTCCCCGGGCGGCGATGCGGCCATCCTTATCGAAGGGGCGGCCAAACAACTCTTCGGTCACTGCATCGATCACCATGTCGGCTGGTCCGGTGTCGAAGGCAATAACGTCCTCCGGTACGGCGCCTGGCGGGATTGCCGTAAGATTGCCGATGCCTCCGAGGTTTTGAATGATGCGGCCCCGCTTCGGATGGCGGAAATACAGGTAGTCCAGGAAGGGCACCAGCGGCGCGCCTTTTCCGCCTGCGGCCATGTCGGCCGGGCGAAAATCGGAAACCACTGGTACTCCGCACTTGGCCGCGATAATCGCGCCTTCGCCAAGCTGCCAGGTAACAGCGAGTTCGCGATTGATATAACGGGCAGGCTGGCCCTGGTGATAGATCGTCTGGCCATGACAACCGATTAGTTCACACGTCAGGCCGGTGCTGCGCTGAGTCTTTACAACCGCCTCCGCATACAATTCCCCCAGCAGGAAGTTAAGCCGAGCAAGATCGGCAATTTCGGCGCCCGAATTGATAGCTTCAAGGATTGCACCTCGCACGGCAGCAGGAAGCGGATAGTGGGCATGGCTGAGCAGTTTCGGTTTCGTGCGGACACCTCGCCCGCTTATGCGCACCAAGGCGACGTCGATACCGTCGACAGAAGTTCCGCTCATGATGCCGGCAACGATCAAGATGCTCCAAACTGAACCGCAGATTGAAGCGGATTTAGACGGCTGGGAGAAGAGCTAACGGCAGGCCCCTGCGGGAACGCCCCAAGGTAGTCCTCTTCAATCGGTTTGAATCCGGCTAAATTAGCGGTTAACATAGCCTTGCCAACCTCATCCCTTCGCTCAGTTCCCACAGTCCACGACGCAGCCTTTCGATCACAGCGAGGCTCGGCGGTCGCCCAGATGGGCATGACTGAAGATGCCTTTTCTTCATCGCCAGAACGTGACTTGCAGCTCCGGTCACTCGCGCCGCAAAATGGCGTGTCCGCTCGGCAGTTTGCACGACCTTTTCGTAGCATTCCCAAACGGCTGCTTCAGAGTGGCAAACGAGAAACAGGTCGACGCCTGCCTTTAGTGTGGCGACCGCCGCATCACCAATCGAAAGTGCCGCTTGCACGCCGCCCATTTCAAGATCGTCGGAAACGATCAGGCCGTGATACCCGATCCTCTTGCGCAGGATGCCGCTAATCCACTTCCTGGAAACTGAAGCCGGTTCGTCGTGCAGAGTAACAGCAGAATAGGCAGCGTGTGCCACCATGATAAAAGGCATTTGCCGGTGTAATGCGCAGTAGGGATAAAGATCCTCTTCCCAAAGCCGCTTCCATGGTTTCTTGATTATCGCGAGTTTATGGTGCGTATCGAGTTCAGCTTCTCCCAGTCCGGGGAAATGCTTGCCGCAGCCGAGCACACCGGCGTCGCGCAAACCGCGCAGAAATTCGCGGGCATATCCCACGGCTTTGACGGGATCGCTGGAAGCGGTTCTGGAAGTCAATACCGTACGCGAAGGCTCAAACGCCAAATCAAGCACCGGCGCAAAATCAGTATTGAAGCCGAGTGCCCGGCATTCCTGGCCGACAATGTGCCCATGCTGGCGGAAAAGCTTCCTGTTCTTGCTTGCGGCAACTTCGGCAACGCTCGGCGCAGGCGCAACCACATCGCGCAGGCGATCGACGGTACCCCCTTCCATGTCTACACAGAGGAACATCCGCGCAGCGACACACCGCTGACATTCGCGCAGCAAATCCCAGGTTTGGCGAGGCTCCCTGATGTTGCGCGCAAACAGAATCACGCCCGCCGGCTGGATGGTTTGCAGCATACGGCGCAACCTGGCAGACATCTCCACGCCGTCAAAACCAAGGATCATGGTTTGGCCGGCTTGGGCGCGGAGATTGAGTTTGGAGGTTTGTGACATAAAATTGGAAATAACCGCAGATTCAGACGAATCATAGTTCATTCCAAATCAATTTCTAATCCGTGTTGATCCGTCTAAATCCGCGGTTATTTTTTTGTCAATCCAACTGCTTCTTCAAGTCATGCAGCAAATTCAATGCTTCAATCGGCGTTAGCCGATCCAAATCTGCCTCCCGCAAGCGATCAACCACCGCCTGGGACAGCGGCGTGAACATCGTCAACTGCACATGTTCGTGAGCCGACGCAAGTTCATCGCGCACGACGTGGCTCGTCAGCTCGCGCTCTGCCGATTCATGTTCCTTCAGCACCACTCGCGCCCGCTCGATGACTTCGGGCGGCAAGCCGGCTAGCTTGGCGACCTCGATGCCATAGCTGCGGTCGGCGGCGCCCGGTTCCACTTTGCGCAGGAAAACAATGCCGCGACCGCCTTCCTTCACCGAGACGTGAAAATTCTTGACGCCGCTGAGCTGCTCCGCCAACTCGGTCAATTCATGGTAGTGGGTGGCAAAAAGCGTTTTGGCGCGGGTGCGGGCGTGCAGATACTCAATCGCCGCCCAGGCGATCGCCAGGCCATCATAGGTCGCGGTACCTCGTCCGACTTCGTCCAACAAAATCAACGAACGTGGTGTGGCCGTATTGAGTATGGCGGCGGTTTCCGTCATTTCCACCATAAAGGTCGAGCGTCCACGCGCCAGGTTATCGCTGGCGCCGATGCGGGTGAAAATACGATCCACTATGCCCAGACGAAACTTGCGCGCAGGCACAAACGAACCCATCTGCGCCATAATTACTAGCAAAGCCGATTGGCGCAAATAAGTCGACTTGCCTCCCATATTGGGGCCGGTGAGCACCAGGATGGCATGCGTGCCGGAGTTCATGTACAGATCGTTGGGCACGAAACGATCCGTGGAGCCGGTCAATTCGGGCAGCTCGACTACCGCATGGCGGCCCCCCACAATCTCAATGTCACTGCTGGCATCCAACTCGGGGTGGCAATAGTTGCGGTGTGCCGCCAGGTGCGCAAAACAGGCCAGCACGTCGACCTCGGCCAGCGCGAGGGCCGTTTGCCGAATGCGACGGGACTCCGCGGCAATCGCCGTGCGCAGCTCGGTGAAGATGCGGCGCTCAATTTCGACGATCTTCTCCTGCGCCTCCAGAATCTTGGTCTCATACTCTTTCAGCTCGGGCGTGGTGAAGCGTTCCGCATTTACCAGGGTCTGCTTGCGCTCGTAATCGGCTGGTACCGAAGGCAGGTTGGGCTTGGAAATTTCCAGATAGTAGCCGAAGACGTTGTTGAAGCGCACCTTAAGCGAGTTAATGCCGGTTCGCTTCCTCTCGCGCTCCTCGATTTGCGCCAGGAACTGCTTCGAATTGTGGCTCAGGGCCCGCAGTTCATCGAGCGTTGCGTCAATCCCGCTGCGAATGACACCGCCCTCGGCAAAACTCAGCGGCGGCTCCGGAACGATCGTGCCATCAATGCGACTACTGAGATCACGAAGCTCGTCAATGGATGCGCAGAGCTGCGCCAGGCGGGTCCGCGCGGATTTGGGATTTGGGGTTTCGGAATTGGGATTTGTTGGTTTACGAACGCTGTCTGGGTCTTTAATTCCCAAATCATCTAGTCCTGGCAGTTTCGCTAGAGTAGCTCTGATCCCAGGCAGCTTGCCCAGCGAGGCCGATAAAGCCAACACGTCGCGGGCATTGGCGGTTTCCAGCGTTACGCGACTGAGCAGTCGCTCCACGTCGAGCACGCCTTCCATGCCGCGCCGCAAATCTTCGCGTGTCATCATCGTCTGCAGCAGCGTAGAAACCGCATCCAGGCGGCGATCAATCTCCTCCCGGTCGATGGATGGGCGCAGCATCCAGGCGCGCAGCAGGCGCTTGCCCATTGGCGTGACCGTAGCGTCCAAGGCGCGAAACAGTGTGACTCCGTCTCCGGCGCCGGCGAACAGGGGCTCGATCAGTTCCAGGTTGCGCACACTGACGGCGTCCAGTACCAGGCAATCCTGCCGCTGGTAAAAGCCGATGCGGTCAATGTGATCGAGCGAGCCGCGTTGCGTCGTGCGGACATAGTGAAGAACGGCGCCCGCCGCACAAGCTGCCGCGGTCTTGCCTGCCAATCCGAAGCCCTCCAGCGAAAGCACGCCGAATTGGTTCTCCAACTGGGGCAGAGCGTAGTCGGGAGCAAAGACCCAGTCCTCGAGAGGGGTCTCCGCCCATATGCACTCTCCGCCTGGAGATCGGCGCTTGCCGCCAGAAACCGGGCTATCAAACAGAGGCGTGGATGAAGCGTAGAGCACCTCGCGCGGGCGCAACTGCTCCAGTTCTTCCAGCACGCGCCGTTCGGCGTCGCCGCCCTGGAATTCAGTTGCCCGGAATTCGCCCGTAGAGAGATCGAGTGCAGCGAAACCTGCTGCCGGCTTAGCATCGGAGTCGAGCCGGACCAGCGCCGCCAAAAAGTTGTTTTCCTCGGAGCCCAGCAGACTGCCCGCGGCGGTGCCGGGCGTCATCTCGCGCGTAACCTCACGCCGAACGAGTTTGACTGCCTTCTTTGCGTCCTCCATCTGGTCGCAGATGGCGACTTTGAAACCCCGGCGGATCAGCTTCGTGATGTAGCCATCGGCCGCGTGGTAGGGCACGCCACACATCGGCACGGCAATGCCTTTCTCCTTATTCCTCGAAGTAAGCGTGATTTGCAGCTCACGAGCGGCGGTCACGGCATCGTCGAAAAACAGCTCGTAGAAATCCCCCAGGCGGAAAAAGAGCAGGGAATTAGGGTGCTCTTTCTTTATGGCGGTGTACTGCCGCATTAACGGCGTGGAGGCGTCATTCGTCATTGATCGCTGCTTGTGCGCGGACTATTAACGAATTGTAATTTGTAATTGGTGAATTGCAATTTTGAGCAAGTATGCAGAGTAACTTTGCTGCCCCGCGTGAAATAACGCCGGCCTGTAAATCAAAATGTGGCACTGCCGGCCACGAGCTGCGGTTCTTAAATTGCGCGTTACAAATTACAATCTACAGATTACCAATGCCTCTGCTTCGCAATCTCGGCATAACGCTGGAAATGATCAAGTGGCAGCACTCGGTTTTTGCGCTGCCATTTGCCCTGATGGGGGCAATGTTGGCGGCGCGCGGCTGGCCTACAGCCTGGCAAATTGGCTGGATCGTCGTCGCCATGGTGGCAGCACGCTCGGCGGCTATGGCGTTCAATCGCCTGGCGGACATCGCCTATGACGCCCAGAATCCCAGGACGCAAATGCGTGCCTTGCCGTCAGGATTGCTCTCAAAAGAGTTCACGGCGGCATTCATCGTGGTATCTTCGCTGTTCTTTGTATTCGCCGCTGCCCAATTGAACCAAGCATGCCTTTACCTCTCGCCGGTGGCGCTGGCAATTCTGCTGCTTTATTCCTACACCAAGCGCTTCACTCGCTGGTCGCATTTGGTGCTGGGATTCGCCGATGCGATTCCCCCGGCGGCAGCCTGGATTGCGGTGCGTGGTTCACTCGACTGGCGGATACTGCCGCTGGTGGGAGCCGTCACGTTTTGGGTGGGCGGCTTTGATGTGCTTTATGCCTGTCAGGATTATGATTTCGATTGCCAGGCCGGCCTGCATTCCCTGCCAAGGTCCTTTGGCATCAAGAACGCGCTGCTGGCAGCCAAAGGATTCCATATCGTCACCATCGCCTGCCTGCTTGCCACCGCCGTGCTGTTCAATCTAGGGCTGCTCGCATACGCCGGCGTGCTGATTTTCGCCGCCCTTCTCGTTTACGAGCATTCGCTGGTTTCCGCGTGCGACCTCAGCCGTCTGAATGCGGCGTTCTTCACGACCAATGCCGTTGTTTCCGTCGTGCTGCTGCTTTTTGTTGGCGGAGATTTGCTGCTGAAGAGGTAAGGCAGCCCGCCGCGGATCGTGGCAGATAGAACGCGGATCGAAACAAAAACCGGGAAAGGAAATAGCACTCCCAGGAAAGGATCTTTTGTTCCGGGCTCCGTTCCTATCCGCGTCTAATCCGCGATCATCTGCGGCGAATTGGGAACTACAGAATGTATCTCGACAGATCCTGGTCCTTGACGATGTCTGTGAGCATTTTGCGGACGTAATCGCCGTCAATCACGACGTGCTTTTCCTTCATCTCCGAAGCATTAAAGCTGATCTCGTCCAAAACACGCTCCATAATGGTGTGTAGCCGCCTAGCGCCGATGTTCTCTGTGCCTTCGTTGACGCGGAAGGCGAACCGCGCAATCTCGTCCAGGGCCTCGCGCGTGAACTCCAGCTTCAGGCCCTCGGTCTCCAGCAGCGCGGTGTACTGCTTCACCAGGGAAGATTTGGGCTCGGTGAGGATCTTGATAAAGTCCTCCATGGTCAGCGATTCCAATTCAACGCGGATGGGAAAGCGGCCTTGGAGTTCGGGAATCAAGTCACTGGGCTTGGACACATGGAAGGCGCCGGCGGCGATGAATAGGATGTGATCGGTGCGTACCATGCCGTAGCGCGTATTCACCGTGGTGCCCTCCACGATGGGCAGGATGTCGCGCTGCACGCCTTCGCGCGAGACGTCGGGCCCATGCCCGCCTTCGCGTCCAGCGATTTTATCGATCTCATCGAGGAAGATGATGCCCGATTGCTCCACCCGCTCGACGGCGATGCGCTGCACCTGGTCCATGTCAATGAGGCGCTGTTCCTCTTCCTGAATCAGGTAATCGAACGCCTCGCGGACCTGCAGTTTCCGCTTTTTGGTACGCTGGCCGAAGATGTTGGGCAGCATCTCCTTCATGTTGATGTCCATCTCCTCGACGCCCTGGTTGGAGATGATCTCGAAGGCGGGGAAGGATTTTTCACGGACGTCGATCTCGACCAGCCGGTCATCGAGTTTGCCCTCGCGCAGTTGCCCCCGCAACTTTTCGCGGGTACGCGTATGGGAATCGCCTTCGATCATGGCGATGGCGCCCAGATTGCCGCCGCCGCTCCCATCGCCGCCAGACTTCATGGCCGGTAGTAGAACGTCAAGCAAACGCTCCTCGGCGTTCAATTCGGCGCGATCGGAGACGTCTTCCAGCTTTTCCTCGCGCACCATATCGATTGCGACCTCGATCAGGTCGCGAATCATTGATTCCACGTCGCGTCCGACATAGCCAACCTCGGTGAACTTGGAGGCCTCGACCTTCAGGAACGGCGAGCTTGCCAGGCGTGCCAGGCGGCGCGCGATCTCGGTCTTGCCTACCCCTGTGGGCCCAATCATGATGATGTTCTTGGGGATTACGTCTTCCGCCATTTCGGCAGGCAGCTTCTGCCGGCGTATGCGGTTGCGCAGGGCAATGGCCACGGCCCGCTTGGCTGCGTTTTGGCCGACTACATGCTTGTCCAGTTCGGTTACGATCTCACGCGGTGTGAGTTCGTCCAGTCCGACGTTTTCATCTTCAATGGTTCCCGGTAAGTAAATTGCCATATGAAAAGTTCGTAGTTCTCAGTTTACAGGGATTGAGCGGGTGCAGAGGGTGCAATTCCTGGCGGTTCTGCCTGCACTACTCACTGCTTGCGATCTTTGACAGGTATCACGAATTTAAGTCCTGACCAGATATCGTTGATGGCGCAAACCTTGATGTCCACCAGTCCTTGAGAAAGCCCGACCCGCCGCACCAGACCTTCCGCAAGGTCCGTAGCCACCCCTGAAGCCCTTTTGGGCCACGCCGCCCAAAGCATTCCGGCTTGGGCAAGCTTGGGTTTGAAGGCCGGCAAGCCCGTCAGCAACGCTTCTTGATTTTTGGCAAAAAGCAGGATGACATCCACCGCCTCGCCATCCTTGACCACCTGCGCGCCATCCGGCAACGGGCCCAGTTCCTCCCGAAAACCGCGGGGCATATTCACCAGCACGACCCGATGGCCCGACTTAATGCCGATTTTCTTCAGTAATGGCGTTCCAGAGTAGCCAGCCATAAGCTCAATTTGGAATTGGGAATTCAGATTTGGGATTCGCAGGCAATGTGACTCGCCCCGCTAGGCTTCAAATCCTAAATCCCAATTCCGAAATCCCAAATACTCACAGTTCTTCCAGCGTGATCTTGTCGTTTGTGTAGATGCACATGCGGCCGGCGATCTTCATCGCTTCTTCCGCGATTTGGCGCGCCGGCAGGCTGGTATGTGCCACCAATGCCTCGGCGGCGGCCTGGGCGTAAGGACCTCCGCTGCCAATGGCGGCCACACCGGTTTCCGGCTCGATCACGTCGCCGGCGCCGCTGATCAGGTACATCTGATTCTGGTCGGCAACGAGCAGCAGTGCTTCCAGATGGCGCAGCATTTTGTCAGTCCGCCAGTCTTTTGCCAGTTCGACGGCGGCACGCTGCAGGTTGCCGTGATACTGCTCCAATTTGGTATTGAACCGGTCAAAAAGCGAGAATGCATCGGCAGTGGAACCCGCGAAGCCGGCCAGGATCTTGTCCTGATATAGCCGGCGAATCTTGCGGGCGTTATGCTTGATGACGCCTTCGCCCAGGGTGACCTGGCCGTCTCCGGCCATCACTATTTTGTCGTCCTTGCGGACGCACAGAACCGTAGTCGAGCGTATACGCGGCGCTTTGGTCATCATTCTCCCTTTCGATCGGATCAATCGCAGATTAACACGGATTGAAACGGGCCACCGCTGAATCTCTACCCGATCGCAAGTCGCCGAGGCAGTAACGACACTCACAACCAGCGATTCATCCTTTGGCCTAGAGCAAGCGGGCTGAGGATGTCGGCTTCGCTCCAGGAGTACCAGCTTGGTGCGGTTGCGGCGATTCCTTCAAAAGCCCGGGCGAGTTGATGTTCGACGCCCAGGGCCATGGCATACGGCAGCAGCTTGTCGAAGGCGCCGGCCCCCAACTGGGCGGTGCGCTCAGCTTCCACTTTGGATATGAATTCGCGCAGCCCAAGCAACGAAATATAGGCTTTCATTCCGCGTGCGGTTTTTGCCGACAAGTCGCGGCCCAGCCAATACACAATCAATGCGGCCAGCGCGATCATGAGAGCTGCCAGCAGGGGAGTGGCGAACACTTCAACGCCGGCGAGTCGTTGCAATCCAATCAGGAGCGCGGCCGTCACACCCAGGCCCACCTGCCGCCAAGGCTGTGCCTGTTCAGGGTCGAAGCGGTACATCCCCTTTTGCACCAGGGATGAAATGACCTCACTGCGCATGATCGGAACGATGTCGGGAAAGCGCAATCGCAGGCTCGACAGCAGCGTCCAGTGCCCGCCATAAAACGTGTGCAGGAGCATGGTTTGTTCATGCGCAGCCAGTCCGTCCCACTCAGCCCGGGGCTTAAGCAGAGTGAATTTGAAGTCGTGCTGATGAGCAGTTGATTCCGGTTGCGGCAGAACATCTTCTATCTGCACATACCCGCGCCCGGCCAAATCGACCAGCGTGGCGGTAACGCCGCTCGGTTCCAGGGTGTCGGCCACCAGGGTTCCACACTCTGCCGGAGTCAGCCCTTCGGGCGGTTCGTACATGGGCGCGATGACGCGGCCGGGATCAATGTTCCCACCCCGCAAGCGTCGCAGAACCAGCATTACGGCGAGGGCGAAGACGGGAAGAAACACAATGGGATTGTTCTGAACAAACCAAAACATCCGGGTGAGGCGGCCGGGAGGCTTGAAGAAACCCGGCGAGGCTAGGACATCGACTACCAAGGTGCTGCCAAATGGAAGCGGCCTTGGTGCGGCGATCGTAATCTCCGCTTGTCCGACCTCCACAGGCAGGTTAAGGCCGGGGAGCAACGGTGCCGATTCGGGCGACTCCGCATCCATACGCCAAACGGCGTGCGCGGTGAAGTGTCCGTCCAGAACCGCGGGCAACAACACCCGCACCGCGGTCGTGCCCACGCTTGCCTCGGGAGGTTTTACGAGCCATGCGAACTCGTCGTCCCGACGCTCGGAAAAACGCACTGCATTTCGAATCGAATAGACCAGCTTTAATTCCTGTGGGGCTGAAGGTGCCTCAATGACCAGATAGTCACCGGCATGGCGGACGTGATAGGGCAAGGGCCGGCCCGTGCTGTCTTTCACCTCCAGGACATCGACCAGCAAGGTACGGCGTCCCAGCAGGCTTTGGAAGCGCACCGGGATGCGCCTTTCGTACGGCGCCAGCACGGTTGTGGATTGTGCATCCTCAATCACGATGGCAGACCCATCTTCGGCCAGGATGATCGTAACCTCGAGGCGGGTGAGAGCCGGGGTTTGGGCAGCCGAAAGACCTGCGGCAATCAGAAGCCACGCCGCAAGGCAACTGCACCGGACGAAGATATTTCTGGCGACACTCATTTCCAAAATGGCAGGTGGGAATCCCTGAACAATCGCCTGCTGCTCGTCATCCGATTACCGCATCCACCTCGATTTCGACCAGCATTTCCGGTGTGAACAGGCGGCTGACCGCGACCATCGTACAGGCTGGCCGCACGTTCGCGAAGAATTCCTTGTGGGCGCGCCCGACGGCCTCTGCATCCGCGATGTTGGTGACAAAGATCCTCGTGCGCACGACATGTTTGCGTGTAGCGCCTGCCCGATTCAGTGCGTGCTCGATGTTGCGCAGCGCCTGGAGCGCCTGGGCATAAGCGTCCGAGCCGCCAGTCATGGTATCGTCGGGGCCGAAGGCGGTAGTGCCGCAAACGAATACTTGTTTTCCAACTCGCACCGCCCTGGAATAGCCGACCAGCGGCTCCCACGGGGCGCCCGACGAAATGTTCCGTCGTTTCATTGTGAGCCTCCGGCTTGCATTGTGACACAGTGCAGGAGTCGATTCACGGTGCTGTTCGGCTTGCACGTCGTCCCGAGTATGTTTGTCATCCTGAAGCTGACCGAAGCGAAGCGGAAGGATCTGGGCGTGCCGTGCGATTCACCGCGTGCGCTGCGGCGCAACAATCGCACGCTTGGCTCGCTTCCTTGCTGAACTGCATCAGCACCCAGGTTCCAGCGTTAGCAGCCATGTCCTTGCTTGGATAACAAAATTATCGTTACCAAAGTATGAACCACCCGCACACAAAACCTTTGCTTTCTAGTAGCGTTCTAATAATTAGGAAGATGTGGGGCGGAAATTTTGCCTGCCCATTGACGTGAATTTGCTCGGCGCGCCTGGCGCTGAGATGAGCAAAAGGGGGGAGATGATGATAGCCGAAACGCATCCGCTGCGGCAGTTTTTCCTGGAACTGGTCGAACACCACTATGACGAAGACATCGGCCTGCGTAGCCCGGAAATGCACGGCTACGTGGCAAACATGCTCACCGAATTTTGCGAGACGGAACGGCTCTACCAGATCCGCAATGCCGATGGCCGCCCCTTGCACGACGTGGGCGAAATGATGCTGGAATCGGATGTGGTCTACGGCCAGGCTCCGTCTTTTGAGCGCGAGCGTGAGGTGCGCAAGCACATCGGCGATTTCACTCTCTTTTTCACCGGCATGTTTCCGGAGAGCATCAACAAGTGGCGCCTGCGGCGGGCGCGCCTCGAGGGATTCATTGATTTCATGAAGGCGGGCAAGGAAAGCTATCGCGTCGTTTCCATGTTCGATCAGTTCGAATACGCGAAGGTCGCGCCCCTCTTCCATCAACTCTCAGAGGACTTCGAGCGTTGTGTTTATGGCCTGAACATGGTGAAAAACGATTTGCAGGAGATGCAGCACCCCATCATGCGGCAGGCGCCGGAATTTCTGATGTAGCTTTGTTGGCCACAGATTGACAAGGATGAGGACAGATCTCAAAAAAAAAATTCCGCCGGATCATTAACAGATTTTTCGATTTCTTCGCAATCCGCGAAAATCGGTTCCTATCCGTATCAATCCGCGGTTAAGTTTTGCTCAGTTCCTGCTTCACCGTCTCGCTCACCAGTTTGCCATCCGCGCGGGTTCCCTGCGCCTGAAACTTGGCCATTACATTTTTCATCACCAGTCCCATGTCCTTGATCGTTGGCGTTCCCATCTCGCCGATGGTTGCGCGAACGGTGCTTCGAATTTCCTCTGCGGACGCGGCCTTCGGCATATAGGCCTCAATCAGTGGGATTTCGGCCGCTTCCTTTTCCGCAAGCTCCATGCGGCCGCCCTTGGTGAATTGCTCGATGGAATCTTTGCGCTGCTTGATCAGAGTGGCGAGAATCTGAAGTGCCTCCGCATCGGTCAGCGGGCTCATTTTTTCGATTTCCTTGTGCTTGAGTGCGGTCTTGATCATGCGCAGCACGGAGAGGCGGCGTTCCTCGCGCGCTTTCATCGCGCTGGTAATGTCTTTCTGGATGGTTTCAATCAGGCTCATAACTGTCAATTATAAGAGTTATGTCGCAACCCGCGTCCAGGAGAGAACTTGTCATCCTGAGTGTTACATGGCCCTGCCGGGCCACCCGAGGGGATGAAAAACTCGCTTCGTCAGCGACGTTTGCTCGATCTGCACACGGCAAATAGATCATTGGGATACGATGACCAGCGGCGAGGAACGGTGAAGGTCGCTGGCGCTCTGGAGATTTCGAGACCGTTCCTGAGTTTGGCCTGGAACGCGCGTTTTTGAACCCATAAATAGGACACCCTCCTCCCTTTGGGGAAGGACGGTGAGCTCGTGAGGGTGCGTATGTTTTTGACCGCACGTTCTACCGCTTCCCCGCCAGGAGGAAACCGATGGCCTATAAGGTAGCCGGAATCGACGTACACAAGAAAGTGCTGATGGTAGTGGTGATTGACGTGAGTACGTCGGAGTGGCCGCCGCAAAGACGGCGGTTTATCACCACGACGAGCGGGCTGGGCCAGTTATCGGCTTGGCTACGAGAGCAAGGAGTGGAAGAAGCGGTGATGGAATCGACGGCGCAATACTGGAAGCCGGTGTGGATGGAGTTAGAGCCGTTTATGCGCTTGCACTTGGCGCAAGCGTTTTCCAACCGGGCGGCACGCGGGCGCAAGCAGGACTTTCGCGATGCCGAGCGCCTGGTGCGGCGCCTGGTGGCCAAGGAATTGGTGTTGAGCTTTGTCCCTCCCCCGGAACAGCGCGGGGGGCGCACGATCACGCGGGGCAAGCTCCAACTCACGCATGATCGCGGCCGCCTGCACAATCAAATAGAGGCCTTGCTCGAGGAGATGCGCGTCAAGCTGAGCAGTGTCATCAGTGATCTATTCGGAGTGAGCGGGTTGCGCATCCTGCATGCCCTAGCGGAGGGCGAGACC
>JBEKOS010000046.1:0-14389 GCA_049521535.1 Terriglobales bacterium
TCGAACCCCTAGCTTGCGCGCATATCCAGCGACCGAAGCCACGAGATCACCAATGCGCTCGAGGTCAATTACCATCTTCATCTCGGCTAGCAGAACGTGTGCTTCCTCCGGACTGGCAGTAAGCAGAGCGGGAGCTACGGCAGAATCGATCTCGCGATCCACCTTGTCCAAATCTGCTTCAGCTTGATCGACAAAGCGAAAGCTCGCTTCCGACTTTGTGGCCAGTCCATCCGCTAGTGCCGTGGCCGCATTCCGGGCCAATCTGTATGCCTGGAGCGTTCGCTCGAGTATGCTGCCGTAAGCGGAAGAAGCATCCCTCAGCATCGGGTCCGTTGATTTCATGCGTTTACCCTCTTGAGTCATTCTTCGCGCAATATGTTTCAATTCAATGAATTTACTGTGAAGGAAAAGTGAATTGTGCTGATTCATCTATACTTGACGATTATTCTGTACGAGAGGAGACGCAGAAATGCGCAAGTTCACCGTGGGGTTTCTTTTGGGCGTGTTGGCGGTGGCCGCCAGCAGCTACGTATACATCCACTACGGATTTGTGGACTTGCGGGCCGACCAGCCACTGGGTGTCATCGAGCGCACTTACATGCGTGGAGCAATGGATAAATATGCCGACCGCTATTCGCCCAAAGCGGAGAACCCAGTGTCGCAGACGGATGCCAACATGATCGAAGGAATCCGCTTGTACAAGGCCAACTGTGCTGTTTGTCATGGCGGTCCAGACAAACCGGTCGCTGCTATGGGTTTTAGTCCACGGGCACCGCAATTCCTGAGCGACGCTCCCGATATGCCGGAATACCAAAACTTCTGGATTACGAAACGCGGCATCAAACTGACAGGCATGCCCGCCTGGGATCGAGCATTGTCAGATGTCGAGATTTGGAAGGTAACTACATTTCTGAGCCGGATGGAAGATCTGGACAAGCTCTCACCCGCTGTGCAAGCGGCTTGGAAAGGCGGCGCGCAGGCGGAAATGGGCACCCCGCAACCGCACGGAGAATCTGAAGTCGAGCATCAGCATCACCACGAAGGCAAGTAGTTCCACAAGGAATGGTGGCTGCAACCTGCAGAGGACAGATAGGGGCCATTCCCACTCCGTTGCATGCGCTTGTGGACTCGGGGCGTATGATTGACCGGAAGCCGCGCGGCAATTAGGATTACACTTCGCGTGTGGTTTCACTTATGTGCCACTTCCAGGATTTCAGCAATAGTGTTTCATAATTCATGTTCACCGATTTAGGAGGCAGCATCCCATGGCCGCAGTAGACGAAAAAGTTAAGCAAATCGTGGTGGAGCAGTTGGGCGTGGATGAATCCGAGGTTACGTCGACCGCGTCGTTCGTGGACGATCTTGGAGCGGACTCGTTGGACCAGGTGGAACTGGTCATGGCTTTCGAGGAGGCATTTGACCTTGAGATTCCGGACGAAGACGCCGAAAAAATTCGCACTGTGCAGGATGCCATTGACTATATTCAGAAACACGCCAAGGCAGGCAAGTAACGACTTCATCGGCGGTCGTCGGTCGACGATTGCCGGAAGAAGATGACAATCCAGCTGGCCATCTGCGGTGGGCAACCCGCCACTTTACGACAGAAAGGAAAAAAACGAAATGCCTTCAGTAGAGGAACGCGTTAAGCAAATAATTGTCGAACAGTTGGGCGTCGAGGAAAGCGAAGTGACTCCGGGCGCGAGTTTTGTGGATGACCTCGGAGCGGATTCGCTGGATACCGTCGAATTGGTCATGGCTTTTGAGGAAGCTTTTGACGTTGAAATTCCGGATGAGGACGCCGAAAAGATCCGCACCGTGAAAGATGCCGTTGACTATATTGACAAACATGCCAAGGGGGCCAAATAGCGTTGGGTCGGCGCGTTGTTATCACCGGTATCGGCCTGATCTGCGGAGTCGGGAACACCACGGCCGAGGTTTGGAAGGGCCTGCTTGCCGGCAAGAGCGGTGTGGGCCCGATTACCTATTTCGATACCGCTCAGTTCAATTCTCAGATCGCCGCTGAGGTCAAGGGCTTCGACCCGCTCAATTTCATTGAGAAAAAAGAAGTTCGCAAGATGGGCCGTTTTATCCATCTGGCGATGGCAGCCGCGTATGAGGCCGTTCAGGCATCCCGCCTGAAGATGGAGGCCGAAGATGGTACGCGCGTAGGCGTTCACGTCGCTTCCGGGATTGGCGGTTTCGACATCATTGAACGCGAGCACAACAATCTGCTGCAGGGAGGTCCGCGCAAGATTTCACCGTTCTTTATTCCGGCGACCATCGTGAACCTGGCTGCAGGGCATATAAGCATCCGCTACGGCGCGAAGGGTCCAAACGAGGCGACATGCACCGCCTGCACCAGTAGCGCACACTCCGTCGGGGATGCCTTCAAGATTATCAGCCGTTGTGATGCGGATGTGATGATCGTGGGTGGTACGGAAGCTGCCATTACTCCGATGGGGGTTGGTGGGTTTGCCGCTATGCGAGCGCTCTCCACCCGCAATCATGAGCCCGAAAAGGCGAGCCGCCCCTGGGACAAAGACCGTGATGGCTTTGTTATCGGCGAAGGCGCGGGCATTATGGTGATGGAGGAACTTGGCCACGCCCAGGCCCGCGGAGCTGAGATTCTCGCCGAAATCGTGGGTTACGGCATGAGCGCCGATGCCTACCACATTACTGCGCCGGCCGAGCATGGCGAGGGCGGATACAGAGTAATGCTAAATGCGCTGGCTGACGCCAAGATTCAGCCTGAGCAGGTCGGATATATCAACGCCCACGGCACCTCCACAGATCTGGGCGACAGGCTTGAAACCGAAGCGGTTAAGCGGACCTTCGGCGACCATGCCTATAAGCTGGCCGTCAGTTCCACCAAGTCCATGACTGGACACGTCCTGGGTGGCACCGGTGGAATTGAGGCGGGAATCACCGTGCTTGCCTTGCGCGATCAAACGCTGCCGCCGACGATCAATCTTGATTCTCCGGACGAAGGATGCGATCTTGACTACGTTCCGCATCACGCGAGGCAGGTCTCCGGTCTCGAATACGCCATGTCAAATTCTTTCGGCTTCGGTGGCACCAATGGCTGCCTCCTATTCCGCCGATGGACGGAATAAGAAAGTAGCGCGGTGCCCAGTCTCCAATTGTCGCCCCGCCGGTCACTCGGTATTTTGCTCCTCACTCCGCTGCAGCCGCCAAGTACTGTTCCAACTTCCCATCGGGCGTTTCATATGTCCACAACCGTAGCATCTTCCCGGGGAACTTCACTTGATAAATGCGGAGAACCATGCCTCCGCGAGAATGCTTTTGGAGCTGAACAAATTCCTCAGGCGTGCCTAATGGTCCCAGGCTGGCGGCGAAGTCCTTGAGCGCTTCGCTGCTGAAATAGTCATTTGCATTTTCAGAAAACCACTGGCGTTCGATAGTTCCGCGTTGCAGACCGGCAAATATCTTCTTTGCCTGTTCCAGTTTTTGCGTGCTGACGGGATCTTCCAACGTGAACAGCAAAGGGCTGATCTTGACCGGGATCTCAGTCGAGGCGCGGGCGGCATCCTGGTTGGTCAGCACGACGACCGCAGCACGGTCGTCCGGAAAGATCACGTTTTCAGAGGTGAAGCCGGAAACCTCCCCTCCATGCGATAGCATGCGATGTCCGAATTCCCGCCTGACGTCGAGGCCCAAAGCATATTGTGTTCCCATGCCGTTTTTGAGCAAGGTCTCGGTCTCCAGTTCGCGGTACGACGAAGGCTTCATCAATTTCTGCTCAATGATGGAAACGTCCCATTTCGCCAGATCCTCGGCGGTCATCGCCAGTTCACCGGCGGCAAAGATCCATCCCTGGCCTTCTTTGGGAGATATGCGCAGCGGCCCAAGCGCGTAGCGCATATATCCCGCGGGGTCAGGAGAGGTCAGCTTTCCGTGGTCAACATCAACGACGCTTTTCATTCCCAGCGGAACGAAAATGTTTTCCCGCAGAAATTGAAACAAGGGCACGTTGCTGACTTTTTGCACAATCACGCCGGCGACCACGTACCCGGTATTGCTGTATTGCCATTGCGTGCCAGGATCGAAGTCGAGGGGCTTGCGAGCCCACTGTTCCAGAATCTGCGCCGCCGAAATGGGCGCACGCATCATGGGTGGCACATAGTCCTGCGGCCAATAGTCCTGGTAGCCGGCAGTGTGCGAAAGCAATTGCCGGATCGAAATCTCGTTGGCGCGAGTCAGGTCTGGAAGGTACTTCGCAACCTTGTCGTCGAGCGAGAGCTTGCCCTGTTCCTGGAGCATGAGTAGCGCCACGGAGGCGAATTCCTTGCTGATTGACCCGATGCTGTAGCGCATGTCCGGACGTGCCGGGGTGGGTGGTTCCAGGCGAGCGTCGCCGTAAGCCTGGAGATAGGCGAGTTGCCCATCCTTGACGATGGCAACCGATGCGCTTGGTACGCCGGTCTGCGCCAGCGACTCACGCGCGACCTGGTCGATCTTGCGCTGCAATTCGGGCGACAGCGTCGGCCCAGATTGCGCGAATGCCTGCAATCCCAAAATCGCGAGCGCAAGGGGCAAAACGATACCAGCGAGAGAATGTGGACGGGAAGAAGAAAATAGCATGGGTACCTCTTTCGGAGAAACGGAAGTGTAGCATAGCCCGATACACCGCTTGTTTCGTTTGCCTGCGCCACGACCGAAAAATTGCACTGCGCTCAAGTAAGGGGCACTGGATTCGTGAATTGTTGTCGGGCTCAGAGTCCCCCGTGGAACCGTCCGAATCCGTGGGCAAGCATCAGAGATATAACCAAAATACCGGCTCCGAGGACGAGTGCGTGCTTGGTGTTGCGCAGGTTGAAGTTGCCGACACGACAGACGAGCAGGTACCCGACGGCAAGGTTGAATAGACCCCATAGGACATTAACCATCGAGGATGACAAGCCTTCTCCGGGCGGCGATGCGAAAGGGCTCTGGAATGCATGCCCAGAGATTCCATTGCCGAGGTGGGGCAGGGTGTTTGCGAGGAATGCGCCCCCAAAGAAATACGCCACATAGTGGTACCAGCGCATGGCTGTTCCCTCCTGATTGCAGTAACAAGGTTTACGCGGGATAGCTGTTGGCGATGTACTGTTCAAGATGCTGGATCGTTCCCGCCTGCTCAGAGATGATCCACTTCACCAGATCGCCAATGGAGATCACGCCGACCACGTTGTCTCCGTCCATAACCGGAAGATGGCGAATACGGCAATTGGTCATGATGGTCATGCATTCGTCTACGGTGTGCTTGGTGGTTACGAAGATTACAGGGTCTTCCATCACCTCTCCCACTGCGGTGTCCTTGGAGGACTTTCCCTTGAGGACGACCTTCCTCGCGTAGTCACGCTCGGAAAAAATGCCGGCCAGCTTGCCTCCGGACATTACCAGTAATGCCCCGATCTCTTTCTCCGCCATCTTCTCCAGTGCCGCAAAAACCGGCTGTTCCGGGGCCACTGACCAAATCACTTCGCCTTTGGCTCTCAATACCGAGCAGATTGTGTCGCTTAACTTCATCGCTGTTTTCTCCCGCTGACGGGCCCAACCCCGCTCTCACACCAATGATTTTGGACTGTATCGCAAATCCGGCGCCAATTCAAGCTTATTGTAAAGATCACCCTCGGCCCAATGCTGGTATTCTCAGGAACGCGACAATCAGCCTTGGATTTTCGCCAAACGAACAGATGACGACCTCGAAACGCGGACTGGTTTTTGCGGCAGCATGCGCTGGTATGGCGACCTTTGGCGCTTCTTTGGCGCTGTTGGGCACGCTTTTTGGTTTTCCCGAAATGCGAGCGCGGTTGCACGTGGACTTCCTGCATCAGGGCGAATTGTCGTCGTTGCTGATTTTCGGACTGTGGCTTTCGACGGTTCTAGCCGGACCGGTGATTGATCGCTTTGGAAACCGGCTGGCACTTTCGGCTTCGTGCTTTCTCGCAACGGGGGCGTTTTTGATTTTCTCGCGCGCGGATTCCTTCCTGTTCGCAGCAGCGGGCGCGGTGGCTCTTGGATTCGGCGGTGGAGGGTTGAACACTTCTGGCAATGCTGTAGTGTCGGAACTCTATCCTGAGAATCGCGGTTCCATGCTGAATCTGCTCGCCATCACTCTGGGGCTGGGCGCGGTCGCCGTACCGCTGCTGGCTGCCAGGATCTCTCTACAGGTAGCAATCTACTCTGCTTCTGGCCTGGCTGCAGCCAGCGGAATCGGTTGCCTATTGCTGAAGTTTCCGCCGGCGGCGGAGGCGGAAGGGTTTTCGTTACGCGAGGCAGCCAGGGTTGTCACCTACCCCGGAGTGCTGCTGTTCTCATTTCTGTTGTTTTTCGAATCGGCTAACGAGCAGGTGATGAACACCTTTGCTTCCACCTGGGCAGGCGCGGCGGGCGCAACCGCGCGCGGGGCCACATTCGTTTTGGCAGGGTTCGAACTATGCATGGCGCTGGGACGCGTTCTGGCGGCTCGCTTGTTGTCTCAGGTATCAAAACAGCGGTTGGTGCTCGTCAGCGCTACCGGCTCAGTAGCAGGAACGACGGTGCTTTTCTGGCGGCAAGAGCTGATCAGCATCACCGTGGGCGTGCTGATTACGGGCATCTCCCTGTCGGCGATTTTCCCCACCATGCTGGCGATGGCCGGGGACCGATACCGGAGATTTTCCGGCACAATCTTCGGAACGATGTTTGCGATCTCTCTGGTCGGCGCCGCGGCTGCTCCCGCTGCCGTGGGTGCGCTGGCCAAGAGTCTTGGCGTGCATTTTGGGACAATCATTCCGCTGGTCGGAGCGGTAATGGTGACCCTGTTGATGGTGGTCGTGATGCGCAGCAGCAGCCAAAACACGTGACCAGGGTAGTCCAGAAGGTACCGACACGGAAACCAGGTGGAATGGGGAACTTTCCTTACCGAACGACCGTAACCACAAGATAGGAGGATCCATGGGCATCAATGGTCGGGCACGAACCACGCTGCAAACCTGTCATTGTTCCGCAGTTCTTCTATTAGCGGCGATCTTACTGGCCGGTGTACCGACGGTTGCACAGGTTCAGTCATCAGAAGAGCAGGGAAGACCGCACAAGAGCATAGGTTTTGTTGCGGGTGACGAAGCCAGCCCGGAAGAAGTGGGGTTGCCGGTTTATCCGGGTGCTCGCCCCCATAAAGACAAGGATGATGACTCATCGGGAGCGAACCTGGGATTGTGGGGCGGCACATTTGGGTTCAAGCTGGCGGTAATGAAATTGGAATCTGCTGATGCCCCTGAAAAGGTAACGGCGTTTTACCGCAAAGCTCTCGCCAAATACGGGCCGGTATTGGACTGCTCAAACAACGCGGCGAAGGACAAGCAAAAAAGCGACTCGTCGACGAAACAGTTGAGTTGCGGTGATGACCGGCCCGACAAAGGCGGCATGTTGTTCAAAAGTGGCACCAAACAGGAGCAACACATTGTGGGGATCAAGCCGGATGGAACGGGCACTCTCTTTCAGTTGGTATTCGTTGAAGCGCACAGTTCCGACAGCAAGTGATGCATGCCCGATTTCTTGTGCATGCCGGGGGCACCCAATCATCCTCCGCATGATTGCAGGCACCCCCTTTGACGCACCACTTGATTGACCGGGCAGTAAACTAGTGTGCAGCGGCTGACATGACTGCCATCATAACCGCAGCCGAAAAAACGATCCCGCTGACGATGGCAAACCAGCTAAGCATGTTGTCGAAAGTTTCTGAGCTAAACAAGTTCTTCATAACCTCACCCCTGTATTCCTACGCCCACCACGGCGATTGAAAATTTGCCCACATTGGTGCTGGGCAATCTCTCATAGTGCAATCATGGAACCAAAGGCACGTTGCGCGATAGATTGCTCTAAGTTTATGAATCAAAAGCTTCTTGATACTTGCAAATTTTAAATCTGGAATGTGGTGGTCCAGTATCGGGATTAAATTCCAGTTCTTGGACAACCTCGGGGGCGTCTCATTGCAGATACTTCTCGGGGACATCAATCAGGCATAGAACATAGACATGAGCATTGACCAGAGAAAACATGCCCTGCTCGTCCGAAAAGCCGAGGAATGGTTGCGCCGGTGTTATCGGTGCGGCATTGTGCTGTCGGAACAATATGCCACGGTGGGAGAGATTCCAGACGTGATTGGCTGGAGGGGGAACTGCCGCTCGGTAGTGGTCGAGTGCAAGGTCTCACGCGGCGATTTTCTTGCCGACGCCAACAAACCCTGCCGCACGACTCCCGATGAGAGTATGGGATGCGAGCGTTTTTTTCTAACTCCGCCAGGCTTGGTTGCATCCGAGGAGGTGCCTAAACCTTGGGGGTTGCTGGAGTACGGCCGGAACGGAGTCCGGCTGCTTATCAAGCCTGGCCGCACCAGCTTACGGTCCCCCGCGGGCTTGATGAAGGAAATGAATCTGTTGCTCGCGAGCCTGCGCCGGGTGGAAATCCGCATTGAGCCGCAGACCATCACCGACTTCCTGAAATGGCGAAACCGCATGGTGCATTACAACGGTGGAATTCCGCCGGTCGGACTCGCCACGCCTGAGCTGAATGAGTATTCGCAATTGCAGCAGAATTAACCGCGGATTATGACGGATCGACGCAGCTTCGATTGGAATCGCCGTCGTGGGCTGGTTCTTATTTCTGGCATTCCGGGCAGTAGTGCGTGCCTCGCCCCGCGACAACGATACGCTTGATTGGAGTCCGGCATACCAGGCAGGGCTTTCCTTCGCGCGCATAGACCCTATGCCTGGTCTGGAACAAACCAGGCTCGCCCTCAACGTCGAAATAGTCGGAGATAGAGGATCCGCCAGCGGCAATGGCTGCGCGTAGAACCTGGCGGACCGCCTCGAATAATCGGTCCATTTCGGCGCGCGTGAGCGAGGCCGTCCTTCTCCTGGGGCGGATGCATGCTCGAAATAATGATTCGTCCGCATAAATGTTGCCCAGGCCGCGCAGCAATTTCTGGTTGAGCAAGGCGCTCTTAATTGGGGTCTTGCGTCCGCGAAACAGCATTGCAAACTGCTCGAACGTGACCAGTAAGGGTTCCATGCCGATCGTCTCGAAGTCGCTGCCAATCCAGATTCGCCCAAAACGCCTCGGGTCAACGAAGCGAATCTCTTTGCCGGAATCCAGGTGCATGACGGCGTGCGTGTGTTTGAGAGTATCCGCCTCGGGAAGCGCCACCTGGACTGCGCCGGTCATGCCGAGATGAATGATCAGAGACTGTCGCCCGTCTCCTGTCGCCGATCGTGGGTCCGAGGCACGAGGTTCCAAATCCATTACGATATGCTTTCCCATGCGGCGAACTGCGCCGATCCGGGCACCGACGAGAACGCGCACAATTTCCTGCCGCGCCGATCTGAACGGTTCAGGCTTGTCGCCGAGCCAGACGGACACAATGCGATCTCCGACGACCCGCTCCATCAATCCGCGGCGGACAGTTTCCACTTCGGGTAACTCTGGCATGGCTAATAAAAACCTAACACAGCGGTTCAGCAACCCGGAGACTGGGAACACTGCGGCACCGTAAGATCTGGCTCGCTAAGGCGCCTGGCTTCCGAGTCCCCAAGGTCTGTTAATTCTCTGCGGCCTCTTGTTTTCAGCGGTGGAAGTTCATTCGACGCCCGTCAGTCAGCCAGCCTTGACATCCATTTGTCACTCAGTCACAATCCGGCTACGCGGGTTCCATGAAAGGACAATGCTATTCGATCCAGGTTTCAAGAACGGATAACATGCCGGCAGCGCGCAATGCGTTGGCTAGTGGCGGTTGCCATCTGGATGGCGCTCACCCCCTGTCTGCCCGGACAATCGGCGGGCGGACGGAATCAGCAGTCGCCGGCCTCCGCTCGGGCGACGCCGGCGACAACAGCCCCCTTGGTCGTGATCGGACCCGGAGTAATAAGGACGATCGCGGGCATCGGGTTGGCACAGGGCTACAACGGGGATGGCCTTCCTGCGACTGAAGCTGAGCTGAATATTCCGTCGGGAGTGGTTGTTGATTCTTCCGGCAATCCGTTCATTGCTGACACTGGCAACAATGGCATCCGCAAGGTCACGCTTTCGACCGGACTGATTTCCACCGTTGCTGGCGAGCCACCATCGCCCGGTTCCACCGGTGACGGAGGTCCGGCGACTGAGGCGCTATTGTCCGGTCCTTATTGGGCGATCATGGATGCTGTGGGCAACCTGTACATTGCTGATGGGACAAATGCTCGCGTTCGCAAGGTTACCTCTTTGACCGGCATCATCACCACGATTGCCGGCAATGGTACCAGCGGGTATGGCGGCGATGGTGGTCCCGCAACCAGCGCCGAATTGGATTTCCCCTCCGGCTTGGCATTTGACGCCTCCGGCAACCTGTACATTGCCGATTCGGGCAATCAGCGCATACGGATGGTGACAACTTCAACTGGCGATATCCACACTTTTGCGGGCACTGGCACCCAGGGATACGGCGGCGACGGCGGCCCGGCCACCAGCGCGAAGCTGGATGAACCGGCCGGAGTGGCGTTCGATTCGTCCGGCAATCTATACATAGGGGATATCGACAATAACCGCATCCGCAAGGTGAATACCTCCGGCGTCATCAGCACTTTTGCCGGCACTGGAACAGCGGGATACAGCGGCGATGGAAACCCGGCGACCTCGGCAGAACTCTATTACCCATGGCGCGTTGCCGTGGACGCCGCTGGCGACCTTTACATCGCGGACGACTACAACAATGTGATTCGCAAGGTGGACTCTGCCACCGGCATTATCAGGACCGTGGCCGGCAATGGATTTGGTGCTGGCACCGGTAGCGGATCCTACGGGGGTGATGGTGGTCCTGCAACCAGCGCCGAGATGTGGAACCCTCAGGGGATTTCAATCGATGCTTCCGGCAATCTATACATTGCCGACACGCTTACGGATACTATCCGCGAGGTGACCGCGACCGCGGCGCCGCTCGATTTTCCCAATACGCAAGACGGCTCGGTGAGTCCTGCCCAAATAGTATCTGTGGCCAACATCGGAAACGCCGCCCTCACCTTCAGCAGCATTGCCGCCACCGCGAATTTTCAGGTAAATTCTGCCGCGACTACATGTTCGACTTCCTCCACGCTGGCGGCGGGCGACACCTGCCTGATAGGGGTTGACTTTGCTCCCACTACGACCGGCACGCTTACGGGGGCGTTGACCATCACGGATAATTCAGGGAATGTTTCTGGGACAAAGCAGACGGTGCAGCTTTCGGGTACGGGACTGGCCGGGACGAAAACTTCGACTACGACTTCTGTTACCAGCAGCCAAAACCCATCCACATTTGGCGAGTCCGTGACTTTCACGGCAACGGTGTCGCCGAACGGGCCGCCGACGCCCACTGGTACGGTTGGGTTTACATCGAGCGGCACCACCATCATCGGTTGTTCGGCGGTGACTCTCAGCGCTTCCCGCACGGCGCAATGTGCAACTACAGGCCTTCCCGTAGGGACCGACTTGATTGTGGCTACATATTCGGGAGATAGCAATTACACAGGCAGCAGCAGTTCACCGCTGGCGCAGGTAGTCAACAAGGCAGCGACCGCGACAGCATTGACCTCCAGCCAAAATCCTTCGACCTCCGGACAAGCGGTCACGTTTACGGCAACCATAAGCGGTGGGGTATCCCCGTCGGGTACGGTCAGCTTCACATCAAACTCCGCCACGATCAGTGCCTGCGGCTCCATAGCCCTATCCTCAAGCGAGGCACAGTGCACCACCACCACGCTGCCGGTCGGAAGTGATGCGATCGTGGCGACATACTCAGGCGATAGCAGTAATGCAGGCAGCAGCGGAAGTTTAACGCAGGTGGTCAACAGTGCCGCGGGGACGCCAACCACCACAACAATCGTTTCCAGCTTGAATCCTTCGATCGTCGGGCAGTCGGTGACATTCACAGCGACAGTTTCGCCGAGCGGGCCGCCAACGCCAACCGGCACGGTGGCATTTGCGTCGAGCGGCGCCGCCATTTCCGGTTGTACGGCGGTGACGCTTACCGCATCCCGAACAGCGCAGTGCGCAACCGCAGGCCTCCCGGCCGGAACGGACTCAATTGTCGCCACATACGTTGGTGACAGCAACTACGTAGGCAGCAGCAGTTCGCCGCTGGCCCAGATCGTTAGCATGGAGACAACTACCACCGCCTTAACCTCCAACCCGAATCCATCGACTTCCGGGCAATCGGTGACGTTAGCAGCAACGGTAAGCGGCGGCGCTTCGCCGTCCGGCACGGTAGGATTTATCGCCAATGCATCAACCATCAGCGGTTGCGGATCGGTCACGCTCTCTTCCGGCGTGGCGCAATGCATCACGTCTACGTTGCCTGTAGGCAGTGATGCGGTCGTAGCGACGTATTCAGGCGACAGCAACAACGCCGGTAGCAGCGGCTCGTTGACGCAGATGGTCAGCAGCACCCTGATGGCCACGACCACCGCCCTGGTTTCAAGCCGGAATCCTTCGACCTCGGGGAATGCCGTGACTTTTACGGCGACTGTGTCGCCGGCTGGGCCGCCGAGTCCAAGCGGAACAGTTGGCTTTACGGCAAATGGCGTTACGATCACCGGCTGCGCCACAGTTGCCCTCTCAACTTCTTCGCATACGGCTGGCTGCACAAGTTCCACGCTGGCGGTCGGGACCGATTCGATCGTAGCGACTTACTCAGGCGATTCGAACTATTCGGGCAGCAATGGCGCCCTCGCGCAACTCGTCAATCCGGTCGCATCGGCCTTCCAGCTTTTTCCTGTTTCGCCCTGCCGGATAGTGGATACGCGCAGTACCGATGGTCCGTTCGGAGGGCCGGAGATCGCCGGGGGGACCTCCCGCAATTTTGCGATTCCTTCAGGCCCGTGTGCGGGAATACCACCCACTGCGACGGCGTACTCCCTGAACGTGACAGTAGTGCCGCCAGGGCCTTTGGGATATGTGACGATTTGGCCCACGGGTGAAGGCCAGCCCCTGGTATCGACCCTGAATTCTCTCGATGGCCGCATCAAGGCGAACGCCGCAATCGTGCCGGCGGGAACCTCGGGGGCGGTGAGCGTCTACGCCAACAATACAACCAATGTACTTCTCGATATCAACGGGTACTTCCAAGCCAGTAGCGGCGCCTCGCTGGAATTCTATCCGCTGACGCCGTGCCGGGTTGCGGATACCCGCAAGACTCCGGACGGGCCGCTGGCAGGGCCGGCGCTGGTTGCCGCCGCGGAGCGCGACTTCCCGATCCTTTCGAGCGGTTGCGGAATTCCCGGCACGGCCCAGGCCTTTTCTCTGAACTTCACTGTAGTGCCGCCGGCGACCGGTGACGAACTGGATTATCTGACCGTGTGGCCGGAGGGGGAGGCCAAGCCGCTGGTATCCACGTTGAACAACTTCACCGGAACGATTGTGGCCAATGCGGCCATCGTACCTGCCGGAACCGATGGCGGCGTGGCGGTGTACCCGAGTGATGCTACCAACCTGGTGATCGACGTGAACGGATACTTTGCGCCGCCCGGGACGGGCGGGTTGCAACTCTACACCTTGACGCCGTGCCGGGTATTGGATACTCGCAAGACGAGTGGTGAATTCAGCGGTACTT
Organism: Terriglobales bacterium; assembly: GCA_049521535.1. Taxonomy (GTDB): domain Bacteria; phylum Acidobacteriota; class Terriglobia; order Terriglobales; family Acidobacteriaceae; genus CAZUCM01. Next base: position 13,601 of record JBEKOS010000046.1, read on the forward strand.
TGCTGGTGAATGTATCTGGCAGCACGTGTGCGCCGCCCGGCACCGCGCAGGCGTATGTCTTCAATGCGACGGTAGTGCCCTCGGGAGCGCTGGGCTATCTGACTCTTTGGCCGGAAGGCGAGGCGCAGCCGGTCGTGTCGACGTTGAACGCGGAGGACGGAGCCATCACCTCCAACATGGCGATCGTGCCGAACAAAGACGGAGACAATGATGCGTATGCCAGCGGCACCACACAGTTGGTGCTGGATATGTCAGCCTACTTTGCCCCCTGAGCTTGGCTTCGTCGACCAGTGCGGAAGCGTATCATGCGAGACTGGGCGCCTTGCACGGCCCGGTTTTAATCGAGTGACAAATCATCGGAGGATTGCTCCAATGAAGCATCGAGTCGCGGAATACCTGTCAAATCCTCAAACTGCCTTTCATGCGCTTCTAAGGCCTTTGCAATATATGCGAAGAGCTGGCGCCGGAGTCCTGGCCGTGGTCTGCGTCGCCGTGCTGCTCATGGGAGCGGTGCGCGTGAGCGCGGGCGTTTTGAAGAACGCATGGGGACGGATGAGCGGCACGGCAGGCTGCCCCAATTGTGGCCTGCAGGCAAGCATCCCCGTTCAGTCGTCGATATCAGCCGGTACCTTCACTACCTTTAACGTCACCGGCGCGGGTACGGCCGCGATGGAGGGTACCGGCGGCACCAGCATCAATGCGTCCGGCGAGATCGCTGGCATCTACATTGCTTCGGGTAATGTATCGCACGGCTTCGTACGCTCTGCCACTGGCACCATAACTACCTTC
>JBEKOS010000047.1:0-14381 GCA_049521535.1 Terriglobales bacterium
GAGGGAGGCAATTCGCTCGTCCGTATACTTGGCCAGTTCATTCACCCGCAGGTTCATAAGCTGGCCCAGATGAAACCCTACCTTGCTCGCCCATATTCTCCATCGCGGTGTCCGAAAGTAGAGCACCGGATTGACGGAGTCAATAAGCATTACCATGGCAACTTCGCTGCCTTGCCTTGTGAGTTGCTGCGCCGTTTCATAGGCCAGAACGCCGCAGTTGCACCAGCCCCCAAGATTATATGGACCTTCCGGTTGGATCCCGCGAATGGTCTTGACCAGGCAGGAAGCGAGTTCCTCCATGCGGAAGCCTTGCGGTAACTCTTCTATTGCCTCAGTCTCCACGGGAATGCCGACAAAGTCAGGGCTGTCTCCCAGATGGGTGGCGATCTGTTGGGCAAGATGCATGTCAATCCATAGCAGTGGTGTCCGTGATGCAGACACTCGGATTTTCTCTCTTGGCGCGGGCGTGGCTGCCACTCCGCGGCCTTGCAAAAGTGCTGCGAGTTGTTGAATCGTGGGGGCTTCAAATATGCAGGCCATAGAAAGGCGCACGCCAAAGGCGTGCTCAATTCGCCCCATGAGCTTGGCAATCATGAGAGAGTGACCGCCCAGATCAAAAAAGTTATCGCAAACTCCCACGCCCTGCTGGTTCAGGACCGATTCCCACAGTGTTACCAGGTGGCTTTCGAGTTCAGTAGCTGGTTGACCATGGGTGGTCCCCAGTTTCTCCACGGCAGGCGGGGGAAGTTGCTTCCGGTCCACTTTTCCGTTAACCGTCAAAGGCAAAGCTGCCAGCCGCATGAATACCGAAGGCACCATGTATTCTGGAAGCTTGCCGCGAAGATAGCTGCGCATATCGGGCTCGCCGCGTGCCACCACATAGGCAGTCAAAGCCATATGGGAAGAACTGTCAGGCCAAGCCTTGACCGCCGCGGCGGATACTTCAGGATGTTGCACTAATGCAGCTTCAATTTCTTCGAGTTCTACTCGAAACCCTCGAATCTTCACCTGGTTGTCGCCGCGCCCCAGACACTCCAAAACGCCATCACCGCGCCATTTCCCCAAATCGCCGGTGCGATAGAGCCTGGCTCCGCCCGCCACAGGCACGCCGACGAATCGTTCCGCCGTGAGATCCGGACGCCGGAGGTATCCGCGCGCCAAACCGCTGCCGCCGATATAGATTTCGCCAATGACCCCTTGCGGGACCAGCGCACGCTGAGCATCCAATACGTATATCCGGGTATTGTCCATTGGATGCCCTATTGGGACTGCGCCTTCACCCTCGACGACGCGATGAACTGCCGACCAGATAGTGGTTTCGGTCGGTCCGTACATGTTCCACAACTCCCCGCAGCGCGCCAATAGCTGCTGAGCCAGGTCGCGGCTCATGGCCTCGCCTCCACAAAGAATCTTCAGCTTCGGATTACCTTGCCAGCCAACTTCGATGAGAGCACGCCAAGAGCCCGGTGTGGCCTGTACCACAGTGGGAGAGAATCGTTTCATGAGTCCAAAAAGGACCTCGGGGTCGCGCGCGTCGTCCCGGCTGGCGATGACCACCCGGCCACCCGTTATAAGCGGAAGGTACAGCTCGAGTCCCGCAATATCAAAGGAAAGGCTGGTCACTGCCAAAATCGTATCTGTAGCAGTAAACCCAGGCTCGCGGCGTGTTGACTCGAGGAAATTTACAACCGCCGAGTGCGGAATTTCGACTCCCTTGGGCCTGCCCGTAGAACCTGAAGTGTACAGAACATACGCCAAGTTTTCGGGACGAGAGATCGGTCCAAGGTTGCTGTCGTCACCACCTTGCAAAAGCTCCTGATTCAGGATGAGGGTCTTTAGTTTCGGACGTCCCTGAACGGCACCGGCAGAGGCACCGATCGGTTGGTCGGTCAGCAGGATTGACGCTTGGGAATCCTCCAGTAGCAACTGAAGTCGCTCGTCCGGAAGGCCGGGATCAATGGCAAGATACGTTGCTCCTGCCTTCATGACTGCAAGTACCGCGACCGCCAGATCGCAGGTGCGCTCGACCGAGAGAGCGATCAACGTTTCCAACCCGGCCCCAGCATGTTGCAACTGTCGCGCCAGGCGATTTGATCTTTGATTTAACTCACGGTAGGTAAAGGACCGATGGTCGGCGCTCCCCTGCACTGCCACTGCATCCGGGGTACGAACAACCTGCAATTCAAATAGCTCGTGGACGGTCAAGGGGGGTATCGGCCGCGTTGTGTCATTCCACCTCCCGGCGATTAATTCTGCTTCTTCATCGGTCAACACCGGAAGGTCTTGCAATGCGGCGCCGGGGTCGCGCATGGTGCCGGCGAGCACCGTCAGCCAATGCCCGATCATGCGTCGTATGGTCGGGGCATCAAACAAGTCCGTGCTGTATAGAAAACGGCCAATCAGTCCTTCCGGCCGCTCGTCCAACTCCAAATAAAGGTCGAACTTCGAAGCACCGCAGGAGACATCCATTTGTGTAAGGTCCCAGTGCGATTCGAAAGGCTGCGCTGGAGGCTCAATCGAAAACAGGACCTGAAACAAGGGATGGCGGCTGGTGTCGCGCTTGGGTTGCAGCTCGCGAACCAGTTGATCGAAGGGAATATCGCTGGCGCTCAGTGCTCCTATCACCGCATCCTTTACGGCCTCAAGATAACTGCGAAAACTCATTCCGCTCTGCGGCCGGCTGCGAATCACCAGCGTATTGAGGAAGAATCCCATGAGTGATTCAAATTCGGGACGGCGCCGGGTGTCGGTAACACCGCCCACCAGGATATCTTCCTGCCCCGTATAGCGATGCAGAAGCACTTTGAACGCAGCCAGCAAGTACATATAAAGCGTGACACCGGCACTTTGGCTTGCGGCCTTCAATGCGTCAGTTATCTCGGCAGTGAATGTAAAGGTTTCCATCGAGCCCCGGTACGAGGGCACGGAGGGACGCGGCCGGTCCGTCGGAAGCTGGAGATTGGGAAGCTCTCCCGTGAGTTGCTGCCGCCAGTATTCCAGTTGCCGCTCCGCCTCTACGCCCTCAACCAACTGCCTTTCCCAGTTGGCATAATCGGCATACTGCAGGCGAGGTTCGGGCAACGGCGACGGCAGTCCTTGCGCAAACGCCTCGTATATCGCGCTCAATTCCGGCAGGAAAACCCGGTATATCGACACACCGTCAAAAACGATGTGATGCAAGGTAATGTACAGGCGATGATATTCGGGGCCAAACCGCACCAGCAACGCGCGAAGGAGCGGGCCAGTCAGCAGATCGAATGGTTTTTGAGCATCTTCAGTCGCCAGGCGGCGCGCTTCCGCAACCTGAGCGCTGTGATTGCCGGCAAGCTTAGTCAGGTCCATCAGTGGGATCGGAATCGAAAAATTCTCGTGAACCTTCTGCAGCACCTGGCCATCGATTTCGGGGAAGCTGGTTCGCCAAATTTCATGGCGGCGCACAACCTCATCGAGACTCCGCTGCAGTACCGCAAGATCAAGGAGGCCACGGTAATGCAGCGTTATCGGCTCGTTGTAAAGTGGCTTATCCGCTGCCATTTGCGCGTGAAGCCAAATCTGATTCTGACAGGGCGCCAGGAAAACGGGTGCGTTGAGATCCCGTCCTTGCAATGGTAACAAGGCAGCTTGAGCTCCTTCCGGCATCGCGGAAGGCGGCGTTTTGTCTTGAAGTAGCTTCTCAAGCAACCGCCGCTTCGCGTCGGATAGTTGCCCATTATTAGACATGTCCGTTGCTTATCCTCTTGCAAGTGTGAACGCCACAGCTTCTTCGATTGCCGCCCGCGCGTCGAAACGCATGGGGAGAAATTTCAATCCAAGCAAGCCCAGGTTTTCACGCCATTCAAGCTTGAGGCCTTCCTCTATCGTAAGACCAAGGCTGCGCCACAACAACGTCAAAATCCAATTTCGGACCTCGACGCCAACCCCGAGCGTGCACAGGCTTCGCGCCAACTAGTCAGCCTGCCACAGGCAGGGGTTGGCCATAAGCCATTTGCTGGCTGGTCGTGGAAGTGGAAAGAGCTACTGAATTGGGCAGGTGCTCAGCGGCTTCCACAGTCAATTGGGGAACGCGCAAACGCCGGATCGAACCTCCAGTCGAATAGAGTTCGCCTATAGACCGCACCGATAGGGAGCCTGAAGCGGCAAGTTCAGTGTTTCGCTCATTCCGAAAAATCAAATGATCAGTCGGCATATTTACTGTTGTCAAAGAGGCCGTCTCAAATTTACCTTAAAACGAACGGTGAAGCACTTGGAAATATCGTCTCCGCCGAGGAAAATCCGGCGACCGTCTGAAAGCGACCTCGTTGAGGCAATCCGCAACCTCCACCTCCTCCCTGCTCAATGTGCGGACGAAAGCACCCGTTGAATATTAAGCAATCTCTTTTCCTTTCCCTTGCTGAATCCACTGCCGGCCGTAGAATCAGCAGCTTAGCTAGGCAAGCGCATTCGCTTAGATCCATCCGACTGTCACCCATTCTGCACAAAGATCCCTCATACGGGAATGCAGAATCGGACATAAAACTGCTCCAAAGTAATCTTTACCGATTCGGTTCACCAGGAGTGCTGCGTTGAACGAGAATTGGGCGGTTTTCGATGGAGAGAAGATGGTGGCCAGGGACGGAGTTGAACCGCCGACGCCAGCCTTTTCAGGGCTGCGCTCTACCACCTGAGCTACCTGGCCACTCGATGTATTCGATTATAACAAACAGACTTCCTCGAATTGACGGGGACAGTGAGTACACTAAGCAGGTGAAGCGGCGAAATTCGCGCAATGAAAAGAGTTCCCCGGCCCGCTCTGCGGTACCGCATACCGGTGCCATGGCTACCGGGAGAGGATCATCCGCAGAACAGCAGGTTCTCGCTTTTTACCTCGCTTTGACTCAAACATGGGGACCGCAGAACTGGTGGCCGGCGCGCACGCGCTTCGAAGTAATCGCCGGCGCCTATTTGACCCAGAACACCGCTTGGACCAATGTGCAACTGGCGCTCAAGTGCCTGCGCCATGCGCGGGCACTCAGTGTCAGCGGAATTCGGCGGCTATCGACCGCGGAATTAGAACGACTTATCCGCCCAGCGGGCTACTTCCGCCAAAAGGCGGAGCGATTGAAGCAGTTTGTGAATTTTCTCGATGTCTATTATGGCGGGTCCCTTGCGCGCATGTTCGCACAGCCAACGGAAAACCTCCGCAGAGAACTTCTGTCACTAAAGGGAATAGGCCCGGAAACGGCTGATTCCATGCTGCTATATGGGGGCAATCATCCGGTATTTGTTGTCGATACGTACACTCGAAGGATCGCAGAGCGTCATGGGATCTTTAACGCGCAGGCCAACTACGAGGACATACGCAGCCTGTTTGAGAAAGCGCTAGCGAGCGACCGAGCCACGCGGACGGATACACACGGATTCATATGGATCAACGGCGATCGGCACTCAAAAACGGGCAAGGATATCAGGACCCTCCTACCATCGGCTGAACACTCCCCTTCCTATGTAAGTTCGTCAAAACGTCCTGCACTGACGCAGATGTTCAACGAAATGCACGCTTTGTTCGTCGGCGTGGGAAAGCGGTATTGCCTAAAGGCCGAACCGCACTGCCAAGGCTGCCCGCTCGAGCGGTTTTTACCACGAAAGTAACAGAACGCACGCGAGACAAATGCCTGAGAGCGGCGTCTAATCCACAAAGAAAAGTTTGTCAACTACGGCCCTTCCCGCTCTCAGTCTGTCTGGTGCGTCGGTTTACTATGAGACTGCAACCTATCACGACATAGTTAATCACAGGTGGTCTTTCCTGCTTTCGGAGCAGTTTGCATTCTCAGTGGTTTCGCCTAACTCTGGTGGCCACTTATAATGTAGGCATATTGTGTCGGTACCCGCCCCCAGTCCGAGACCGGAGCGCCCCCGGCGAGGCGCCATTATCGGCCTGGCAATTGCGATTTTTGTACTTTTCACCATCATTTTCTCCCAACAGGCGTTCAACCTAACCTTTCTGAGACCGACTAGCAACGAACAGACGCTGATATTTGCGTCCTTGTCGATATTGATTTTTCTGCTGTTGGTCCTGCTCACGTTCGTGCTGCTTCGAACGCTTCTGAAACTATATGCGGAACGACGTGGCGGAGCGCTGGGGTCCAGATTTCGTACCCGCATGGTGATCGGAGCACTTGCACTTTCGCTCACCCCGGTCATCTTTCTGTTTATCTTCGCTTACGGCCTGATGAACCGCTCTATCGACAAATGGTTTTCCCGACCTCTGCAGGAAGTGCGCCAGGACGCTGCTGCGGCCGCGGATCTACTAACCACGTATGCGGCCAATGATGCCCTGTCGGAAGCACGGGCTATTGCAGCCTCACCCGATACCCAACGCGCATTTTCTTCTGGCGAGTTTGACGGTTTGCAACCCGAATTCGAGCGCCATGAGCCAACTCTAAACGGTGGATTCGTGATTGCGCTGGTTGACGGACGGGCCGCATCAAGCTTTCATGCGCCGGCAGCATGGCCGGTACTGCAGGATCGACTGCCGCGCGAGCGCGACTTGCAATCGCAACAACCACCGACTTTTGCTTTTGGCGGCCGGGAATACATGCTCGGCATCGCACCGGTCGGACAGTCCGGCCGAATTCTCGTTGGATTGCCCCTGCCGGCAAATTTCAGCACGACCCTCTCGCAGGTGCAGGAAAGTGAACGCCAATTCTTCCAGCTTAGCCGTAAAGACAAACTTCTGCGCCAAACCTATATGGGCGTGCTCCTGTTGCTGACGGTCCTGGTATTGTTCGCCTCTACCTGGTTTGCCTTGTTCTTGTCCAAGTTTGTAACCCGTCCGGTCGCGGCGCTGGCAGCAGCGACGGAAGAGATCTCCCGTGGCCGCTTTGACTATCGAATCGATATGACCGCCGGCGATGAGTTGGGAAAACTTGTCCAGTCCTTTAATCGCATGGCTGAGGAACTGGAGGTGAATCGCGGAAAACTAGAGGCTTCCAGCCAGTCGCTCGCCGAGGCAAATGCCGCCCTCGAACAACGCCGCCGGCAGATGGAGATCATTCTGGAGAGCATCCCCACGGGCGTCCTTTCCCTGAATGCGGAACGGGTCGTAACCCGCACGAACACATCACTGAATCGCATTTTTCGTTCTCCCCAATCGCCATTCGTGATTGGCAGTTCCCTCACGGAATGCTTTCCCCCAGAGACAGTCGGTGACCTTGCGCCAATGCTGCGCAAAGCGGACCGGATGAGCAGCGTTACGAGTCAGATGGAGATCGAATGGAACCACCAGCACCTGGATTTGGCCGTGACCGTTGCATCCTTGCACGATGAACGACATAGGCTCGGTTATGTGCTGGTGTTTGAAGATCTGTCCGATCTGCTGCGGGCACAAAAGCAAGCCGCCTGGCGCGAAGTGGCCAGGCGCGTGGCTCACGAGATCAAAAACCCGCTCACCCCGATTGCACTTTCGGCGGAGCGTATTCGACGCCACCTCGAACGGGGACACGCACCGGACGAGCAGTCACTCGCTATTGTTCGCGGTTGCGCTCTGACCATTGGCAGCGCGGTCGAGACCGTCCGCACCCTGGTGGACGAGTTCAGCACGCTGGCACGATTTCCTTCGTCCCAGCCGCAGCCGGCGGACATGAATGCCATCATTGTGAACGCGTTATCACTTTTCGATGGACGCCTGGACGGAATCACCGTGCGCACCGATTTGGCACATGATCTGCCTAAAGTCATGGCCGATTCCGAGGCCATGAAGCGAGCTTTGGCGAATCTGGTGGACAATGCTGCCGAAGCGATGCGCGACACGCTGTTGCGCGAAATTTACATATCCAGCGCCCTGGCTGAAAACCGTGACAGCATCGAGGTGGTGGTCGCGGATACGGGACATGGTGTGACTCAGGAACTCAAGGAGAAGCTGTTCTTGCCTTATTTCTCCACCAAGAAGCGAGGAACCGGTCTGGGACTTGCTATTGTGAGCCGCATTATCGAGGACCATCACGGCACGATTCGAGTAGAAGAGAATTCGCCAGTAGGCGCACGATTTATTCTCGAGCTGCCAACGGCGGTGGAGGAAGCTGTCATCGATCAGCTTTCAGCCGTCAGCTTGAGCGGCAGTTAAGAGTTTGGCTTGTTGCCGGTTGCTTGCCGCTTTCTGGCTGACAACTGACGCCTGGGGTCCGGATTTGAAATGAATATTCTAGTCATTGACGATGAGCGCAGCATTCGCGAATCGCTGCAGGGCGTCCTTGAGGATGAAGGCTTTGAGGTCGCCACGGCAGAGAGTGGCGAAGCCGGCATCGATCTGCTCCAGAGGAGCCGGTTTGACGTGGTGCTGCTCGACATATGGCTTCCGGGCATGGATGGACTCGAAACTCTCGAGAGGCTCCGGGAGTTCGGTCAGGATGATGTTCCCGAGGTGATTATCATCTCCGGACACGGCACGATTGAAACCGCAGTGCGTGCGACCAAGCTGGGCGCCTACGATTTCCTCGAGAAACCGCTCTCCCTGGAAAAAACTCTGATTCTGATAAGGAATGCTGCTGAGTCCAGACGCCTGCGCAGTGAAAACCGCGACTTCAAGAAGCAATTTCTGAGCCACAGCGTGATCGTCGGCGACAGCGTCCCGATGAAGGCCCTGCGCCAACAAATCGGATTAATGGCACCCACCAACGGGCGAGTGCTTATCTTTGGCGAATCCGGTACCGGAAAGGAACTCGTAGCGCGCGCGATGCACGCGCAAAGTCTGCGCTGCGATGCTATGTTCGTCGAGGTCAACTGCGCGGCCATCCCCGAGGACCTCATTGAAAGTGAGCTCTTCGGGCATCAGAAAGGAGCGTTCCCCGGCGCAGCCGTCGCAAAAGAAGGAAAATTTCAGATGGCCAACGGGGGAACGCTGTTTCTGGACGAAGTCGGGGACATGAGCCTGAAAACACAGGCTAAAGTACTGCGGACTCTGGATGAACAGCGGTTTTGCCCGGTCGGCAGCGACGGCGTGATCAGCGTGGATGCGCGTGTAATTGCCTCCACCAACAAAAATCTGGAGGAAGAAATTTCCACTGGCAATTTTCGCGAAGATCTCTTCTATCGGCTAAACGTAATTCCTTTCTACGTGCCGCCACTGCGCGACCGGAAAGAGGACGTTCCGCGACTGGCATCACATTTCCTCAAAGAATTCGCAACCGCCTATGGCCGCCATCCTCGGGAGATCGCTGCCGATGCCTTGGAATCCCTGACCCGCTACTCGTGGCCGGGGAATGTGCGCGAGTTGCGCAACCTGATCGAGCGCATCGTCATCATGAATCCCACCGTAAAGAAGTTCGACCGCCGCCACCTGCCGCCTCTCGCTCATCGCGAACGCCGTTCCGGACAAGGGATCAGCCTCAGCGAGGCCCGCGCCGCATATGAGCGAGACTATATCCTCAAGAAACTCGACGAAAACCACGGCAACGTTAGCCGCACTGCCGAAGTTCTCGGCTTGGAGCGCAGCCATCTCTACCGAAAAATGAAAGCACTGGGAATCGCAGTGAAGGAATAGCTAGGGTGCCGGATCAGGTATCTGAGCATGTTTGGCTTACCTTAGATTTTTTTGTTGAAAACAATAGGGTTCTTGGCTTCGTTTTGTAATCGGCCTATTTTATGAGTCTAACCGCTGCGAGGTAACCCCTGCAGTTTCTCTCATCGCCTCATTATTGCGACTGCCGTATTGATGCTACAAATTGCATTTTGCGACAGATTATTGCTGATAATAAAGTACATAGTTGGCTTTGTTTCGTTTTTGGCCCCCTTCGCTGTAGCACACGTCATTTCATTTCGTTACTATCATACGACTATATTTACGTTTTATATTACGTATAATATTATACGGTCTCAATTGTTCGGCAGCGTAATTGGCCGATCTCTTAAGGTTCGCGCACTGGTCTTGTTCCGGTGCGGTCGAAAGTCGCGCCCTGGGGCACCAACACGGTTTCGACCTGCTGGCCCTTACCCGAATCGGTCAACAGCTCAATCCGTTGTGGGTCGATGCCCTTTGAAGCAGTGAGATACTTCCTGGCATGGAGTGCGCGCTCGGCGGCCAGTTTCTCGCCATATTTTTCCTTTTCGCCGGATTCTCCAATCAGAACTAATCTGGCGTCGGCTTGTTGGGTGAGGCTCAGCGCGACATCGTCGAGGCAGGCTTTCGCCGTGTTATCCACGCGTGCCGGGCGCCTGGAGTCGCGTTCAAAGAAGAGTGAGCACAAGGGCTGGGTTGGCGGCGCTCCTGCCTTGGTGACGGGTGGGGGTGCGACCACATGCAGGGTCGTCGAAGCATAAGCGGACTGGCCAAGGTCGTCGGTGGTCGTGCAATCAATATTGACGTCTTCGTTGTTCGCTCCGGAGGCGAGAACACCGGTGGTATCGAGGGCTACGACGCTGCCTGCGCCGTTTATTTTTCCGCCCGACGGATGGAAGGAATATGTTAGCGGACGATTGGCGGTGCTGATTCCGTGAGCAATCACGCCGGCCTTTTCGCCCGGTTCCACCGTGTTGGGATTGACCTCGCAGGTAAGCGTAGGCGGGGGAAACTGCATAACAGTGAAGTCGGCCGTGCAATCCGCCGATTCCCAGGGCTTGGGGCCGTCCGAGAGGTGGGCGGTGACGCGGTAATGCCCCGGTGCGAGACCCCTGGTATTTACCGTTGCGTTCTGCGACGTACCCGTGATTACACCGCCGGTGACGGCCCAAGACCATTGCGGCACTTTCTTTCCCGAAAGGGTAACATTCGAGGTGGTGGCTGCGATCTGCACGGGATCGCCGGGGAAAGCTTCCGCCGGTAGCAATGAACAACTCAAGCCCACGGGGACGGGTGGCGCAATGCTACCCAGGCGTAATACCAAACCGGCGCTGGCGCGCGCGGCGTGAAGGTTAAGCGTGCCCCCGGTAAGCCCTAGCGCTCCTGCGGTTCCGTAGTCAATGTGGGCATACTCAAAGTCAGCCTGAAAGAGCCGTATAGCGAGGCGGTTGTGGAAGGCATGAGTTCCCAGGTCGAGACCACCGCCCGCGGCGCCGCCCGGCCCCCAAGTGCAGGGCTGAAGACCCGGGCCGCCCACCTTCACGGCGCCTCCGACTGCATGCAGGAAGGGCTGGAAGGGGCCGGAAAGCGGGAAGCGGTAGATGGGCCCGGCAGCGCCGCTGTAGATGCACTCGTTGGGACCGTCAGGGTGGAAGCCGCCCTCGAGCTGGATGCCCCAGTGCCTGCTGAAGTAATAACTGGCGCTGCCCAACGCACCGGCGTCAATCGGCTTGAGCAGGATGCCGTTGGTGCGGGAGAGCGGATCAATAAACGAATAGCCGGCAAATATGTCCACCCGTGACGGCTGGAATTCTTCGCTGCTCGCGGGATTGGAAGATTGCTGCGCCGACAGAGCCGGCGAGAAAGCCAATATGGCCGTGAATGTGGCCGTAAATGCGAGGGATATGCGCAGCGAGAATCTCATTTCGGAGCCCCAATTTTGGCTTTCACCGCAGAGGACGCAGGGCAATCAAAAAAACTACTTCCGGTTGTTCAATTACCCGATTTCTCAATTTCGCAATTACCCACTCGCTACAACTGGTGCTGCCCCACCACCAGCGCCACGGAGGTTGACGCGCTTTGCGTGCCGCTCGTTCCGGTGATGCTGATGGTGTAGGTCTGGTGCGTGGTTGTCGGACATCCGCAGCTGAGCATTCCCAGCAGCAGCAGTGCCAGAGCAAGCAAACAGACAGTGCGCGCGCCTTTCCTGCGCTTGAGCAGACCTGCCAATAACGCCGCGAGTCCGCTGAAATCAAGAACAGCCGCCGCAGATGTTTCGGAGGCCCGCAAACCGGCGCCTGCCTTGTGCGCGGGCGTGGACGCCCCCGCCACAGCCGGCCCAGCTTGTAGCGGGGCCAGCGCTACGCCAGAAGGTAGCGCTATGACCAGGGCTGCATCGGCGGTTGTAGTCGTTACGGTCATCGTGGTTTGGGCGCTGCCGTTCGCGGACAAAGTCACGGTATCTTGGGCAAAACTGCACGACCCGTCACTTGGCTGGCCCGCGCAAGTTAGCGTCACCGAACCGGCGAAACCGTTTACCGAGGTTACGGTGACGGTGTAGCTGACCTGGCCGCCGCCTTTCACGTATTGCTCGGGCGGGGCAGCGCTGATGGTGAAACTGCCGCCGGATCCCGGGGAGGTCACCGCCTGAGATAGTGTGCCGCTGCTGTCGGAATAGTTCGTGTCGCCCGAGTAGGTCGCGACAATCACATGGGTGCCAACCGCCAAGGTTGAAGTCGAGCACTGAGCTTGGGCAGATGCCAGCGTAACCGCGCCGCAGCCGCTTAGAGTCGCGCCGTCAGCAGTGAACGCAAGCGTTCCCGTCGGTCCCGTTGAAGGGCTCACCATCGCGGTGAACGTCACGGCTTGGCCGAAGATTGACGGATTCAGGCTGGAAGTGAGAGTGGTGGTTGTCGGAGTAACCACGGGATTCACAACCTGAGTCAGCGAACCGCTGCTGCCGGTGTAGTTGTTGTCGCCTGAGTAGGTCGCGACGATCGCGTGTGAACCGACAGATAAAGTTGAGGTCGTACACTGCGCCTGACCCGCCGAAAGCAGCACCGCTGCACAGCCACTCAAAGTTGTGCCGTCCGCAGTGAAGGCAACCGTGCCCGTCGGCCCTGGCGAGGGAGCTACCATCGCCGTGAAGGTTACCGACTGGCCAAAGATCGACGGGTTGAGACTCGAGGTGAGAGTTGTAGTTGTCACCGACAGCGGAGACAGTTCAGCGAATACAAAGGTCGTAACACTGCCAATCTGCGGTGAATTATTCGTGAAACTCTGCGAGCTTTCCGTCGAACCTTCACCGCCATAGGTAGCATAGGCGTAGATGATATGCACGCCCAGCGGCACGCCTGTCAACTGAAAGCTGAAGGCTGCCGGATTGGCGCCGGCCGCGCTCATATCGGTTGCCGACTGCCACGCGCCCTGGACGGTGTCCAACTGGTAGTAGAGTGCGGTCGGCGGCGGAGCGATGGGCGAATATGAACTGGTTGCCGACGCGGTAAATGAAGGGTTGGGATTGGTGGTGGCGAAGATGGCGAGGCCGGAAACGGTCTGCGAATCGACTACGCCCTGAATTGCCGAGGTTAGGGGTATTGGGTTGATGGTGTTCGGAGTCAAAGCAGTTGCATTGTTGCTGCCACTGTTGGCCACGTACACGTTGTCGGTTGCCAGGTTGACGGCGAGGGCCACAGGATTCGTCCCAGCAGCCGCCGGCGCCTCAATGGTGTTGGTCGAGCCGTCGATGATTGTGACGTTCCCGCTGCCGGCGTTCGTGACGTAGATCTTGTTCGCCGACTGGTCTACGGAGACTGCCGAAGGGCTTGCGCCGGTAGCCAGTGTCGCCGTGACGGTATTGGTCGAGCCGTTAATCACGCTCAAATTGCTGCTGGCCTGGTTGGCGACGTAAATCAGGTTGGTAATAGGATTCACGGCGACCGAAACGGGGCTGGCGCCCACTGGTACGGTTGCCGTTGCTGTGTTGGTCGAACCATTGATGACGGTGAGGTTGTCGCTGTTTGCGTTGGACACGTACACGGTATTCGTAACCGGATTTACGGCGACAGCAGCCGGGCCGGAGCCTACGCCAACCGTGGCCGTAACCGTGTTACTGCCACCATTAATCGCACTCACGTTGTTGCTGCCCTGGTTGGTCGCATAGATCATGTCGCTGACGGGATTGGCCGCGATTGCAACCGGGTTCGTACCCACCGCAACGGTGGCTTTCACCGTATTGCTGGCCCCGTCGAGAACCGTCACATTATTGCTCCCGCCGTTGGCCACATAGATATTGTCGGTTGCCGGATTGACGACGACGGCGTCGGGATTAGTATCGGCCGCGATGGTGGCGGAAACTGTTCCCGTGGCGCCGTTGATCACCGTCACGTTGTTGCTTCCCGAGTTGGCCACGTACACCGAATTCGTAACGGGATTCACGGCGACCGCGTTGGGTGAGGCTCCCACAGGGACGGTCGCGGCCACGGTGTTGTTCGCACCATTAATGAGCGTTACGTTATCACTCGCCCCGTTTGACAAATAGATCGCGTTCGTTGCAGGATTCACGGCGACTGCATTAGGTGACGTGCCCGTGGTCACCGGGGTTGCGGCATTGTTAGATTCATCGATTGCGGTCAGGCTACAGGCGGGGGGACAGCCCGTGCCGCCGCTATCCATATATACGGTATGAGTTACGGGGTTGATTCCGACCGAGGTGCCGTAGGAGGGAACATCAAGTGTCGCTGCAACCTCGTTTGTGGTGCCGTCGATAACCGTCACGGTGGCATTCGGCCTGTTACCCACGAATTCGTTCTCTACATAGACCTTATTAGTGACCGGGTCGGACTTCACG
>JBEKOS010000048.1:0-14199 GCA_049521535.1 Terriglobales bacterium
GGATTTGAACTGCTGGTCTTTTTGTAATAACTAATCGGGGGAATATTCCCAGGATACCCGGTTTCGAGCGTGCCCGCCGGTTGCTGCAGGGAAACCACGCGGTTGCCCGGCGCCACCAGGTCCGGCTTGAGGATGGCATCGCCCATGGTCGGGCCCTTCGAGCTGTAGCTGGTCATCACATCGTCGGCGCGTGTGGGCGTGCCCATGGTGTTCATGGCTCCCACGGTGATCACGCTGGGGTCATTCCCCGGGGCATCGATGGTTCCGTACCCATTGGTCGGGGCGTCTCTGCCGCCATTGCCGGCGGCGACCACCACCACGATGCCGGCGTTCCAGGCCGCCTCTACCGCCTGGTCCAGGGGGTCCTGCGTGTAGCTTTCGAATACCGGCCGGCCCAGAGACAGGTTAATCACTCCAATGTTGTACTGGCTTTGCAGTTGCAGCGCGGCCGATATGGCGTTGATCACACCGCTGTCGGTTCCGTTGCCGTTCTCGTCCAGCACGCGCAGATTGACCAGATTGACATCCGGTGCGATGCCCTTAAGCGATTCGTCGCAATTTCCGCACGAAGACTCGAAGCCGCTTCCGCCGATGATCCCTGCCACGTGGGTACCGTGTCCATAGGCATCATCGGGACCAAGGTCTTCGCCGGTCAGGTCGGCATCGTAGACAACGCGCGAATAACCCAGGTCAATTCCCAGCAGCCCAAGCAGGATGGTCAATAAATCATCATGCTGGTGGATGCCACTGTCAATTACGGCAACCGCGATGCCGCTGCCGTTCAAGCCCATGTTCCAGGCGTACGGCGTGTTCACCGCAGCCGTCGCATTGTTCAAATGCGCGGCCACCGCCCGGTCCGGCGAAATGTATTTGACCTCGTCATCGCGTTCGAACTCGGCGAGGCGTCCGGCGGGAATCCTGGCCAGCCGTGCCTTAATCAGGTCCAGATGCTGGAGCACCTTTCCGCCACGCGCAGCGATCTGCCTTTCGTGAATGGCGGTCGGTTGATGTTTGTACTGAATAATGACGTTGATGAACTCGTTGGCTGATTTGGACCCGAGATCAGGCGAAATCTTTCGATCCGCTCCGAACAGGAATGCCGGTACTGCGATCAATACGGCCAGACAATGCGCTATTCTAACCACGTTCTCACCCCCACAGTTGCTTTGGTATATGCATCCCCAGTGCCGCGAAACAGCGATTTCGTAAGCCACAGATTCCATTGACAAAGCCATGTTGGCGGCAAGGGTGAGGGGACAAATTGTCCCAATTCTCTGGGACACGAGCGACAGATTGGCGCAAAAATAAGTTTACAAACGGTGGGCTAGACCATATTCGCAGAATGTGACGCGCACGGGCGCTGAGGCACAGGGTTCAGAGCGAGATCTCTGCGGCTCGGCGTCTCTGCGCGAGTTTCGGTTGTAAAATACGGTCGTTCGGGAGGCCAAAACGGAGATCCCGGCTACCTGCTCTTCCAGGAGGCCCGAAATGCAATTCCGCATCTGTTTGTTGCTTGCAGTTACAGCGCTTGCTGTTGAGATCGCTTGTTCTTCGACCACCGCATCTCCGCCTTCGGGGTCAACCGGAAATTCCTGGACGCAATTCAACGATCCCAGCGGTGAGCGTGCTTTCACCGTCGAAGTGCCGAGCGGCTGGGCGGCAAAAGGCGGCATGTTTCGCCTGGGCTATTCCGATTTCCGCTTTATGGTGGATCTAAAATCTCCAGATGGCAAAATCAATGTGCGGATTGGGGATGTTGGCATTCCCTTTTATAGCCGGCCCGGTCCGCATCACCGTGTCGGCGAATACGTTGACTTAGGCGCGCAAGCCCAACTGACCGTCGCCAATTACACTCCGGGTCAGGAGTATGCCGCCAAGTACGCGCAGGTGCGCTTTAAGGAGCTTTGCCAGAGCCTTGCGCCTGACCCCGGCGCCTCCGTCACCTCAGTGCCCGACTATTTGCCGGCAGATTCGGCCGCCAAGGAGTCCACCACCGGTTCAGTAGCATACGCTTGTGACTCCGGTTCGGGGACGATGACGGCATTCGTTTACGCCCGTACGAACAGCCTCGGTGATGTTTGGACCGTGCGCACGATTGTGAGCTATCTGGCGCCCAAGGCGCAGGCTGCCCAGGCGCAGAGTGTCATGCAGCATTGCCTGCAGACATTCCATATAAATCCGGAATTCATCCGGTACCAGGAATCCATGGAGGCCAAGGGGCTGCAATATCAGCGCGAGCGCCAGCAAAGGCGAATGCGGCAGGTGTATGCGGAGGTGGCCCAGGCCGAAGCCAAAATGCAAGCCATGCAGGGCCAGGTGGCAGCCTTCGAGCGCGGTCAGGCCCGGCAGGCGGCCCAAGTGACGGACTGGACCAATACCATGATCGGGATTACCCCAACCATTGATCCGATGGGCAATCCCAAGGACGTCTGGACCGGCACCAAGAGCAGGTATTGGCAAAACGGGTTGGGCCAAACCGTGAATTCAAACGATCCCCCTACTGGCGGCGGATGGCAGGAGATGAAGGTAGTCCAGCATTAGAAGGCCCCAGGGGCGCGGCCGCATTCGTGCGAAGCCTAGCGCGTTCCACTTGTTCAGCACCGCGGAAGGTCTGGGATTTTGGTTGGTTGCCAATTGACGACCCCCGCTTGCGGGAATATAAGCAAACACGTTTTTCCACAGTCCGTCATGGATTCTCTGGGGACGGTTCCTCACGTGCCTTCTTGCTTCAACGTGAAGGTATTGCATCCGTATGCGCAGGAAATAACCCACATTTGCGGGAGCGCGCCAAATGTGGGTCACCGGCCAGCTATTCACGAGGGGATGTGTCTGCTGGTTAGGATTCGGGAAAGAGTGGTGTTTGATTGGGCGGGATTAGCCGATTTGAACTCTCGAAACACTTCGTCCTGAGCAGGTCTCGACAAAAGTCCACTTTGGCGACGGTCCCGGAGTGTGTCGCGGCACAAACAGCGCACGCCTTTTCTATGTGGCCGCCGGAGGAGAGGGTTCCTCGATCCCCAACAAAATCTGAAACAGCACCAGCCAGCGCTTGATGTTGGTGGTCACCAGGAAGTTCTCCTTCACATGTTCGCGGCCATTGCGCCCGAGTTGGGCGGCGTAGTCAGGATGGGTGAGCAAGTATCGAATCTGATAGGCGCAGCCTTCCACTGAATGGACCAGCGCGCCGGTCAGCTTGTGAATCACCTGTGTGGGAATGCCGCCGACGGCGCCGGCGATCACTGGCTTGTGCTTCCACAGCGCTTCGGTCACCGTCAGGCCAAAGCCCTCTTTGATTGATTTCTGAATCACGATGTCTGAAATGCGCTGCAGGGCGTTGATCTCGAGGGCGCACCATGGAGGCAGATTCAGTACGATTATGTCCGGGTCATTGCCCGCGGCGTCTGTTACTTCCTGCAGAACGACCGCGCCTTCGGGGTCGTCGCTCGCGCCGCCGCCTGCCAGCACAAGCTGGCAATCCACGTATTTCTTTGCCATCTTGAATGCCTGAATTACGCCTACCGGGTCTTTGAAGCGGTCAAAGCGTGATACCTGGGTGACCACTGGACGCGAGCGGTCAATGCCAAAATCATCACAGACCTGCTGCAGGTAGTTTTCGTCCAAGCCCTTGTTCTTCTCCGACAGAGGATCTATGCACGGGTACGAGAGGTATTGTGGTATCGCTAGCTGCCGCGAAAATCCCGGAGACGAAAAAATGGAGGCGTCGAACTGTTCGACCAGCGGGCGCAGAAAGCCCCATACGTCAGGATTTGGATTCGCCAGGTCAATATGGCAGCGCCAGATCCAACGGCCTCGATCAGCTTGTTTGGCGCGGATCAGCCCGGCCGGCTGGGGGTCGTGAATCACGAGCACGTCTTCCCCAAACGACAAGCGCTGCCGGTTTTGTTCGTTGTACATCATGAAGATCTCCATAGCGCTCTTGGTCAGGTTGTACTCGCCGCCTTGAAGGGCGTTATGGAATCCCTTCGTGATTTCAAAAAAGTCGTTGCCGCCTGTAATTACGTCCCAATGGGTCGCAACCTCCAACTCATTCATCAGCGGCACTAAGCGATTGAGAATTTCGGCTACACCTCCGCCCAACGCCGTTGAGTTCACCATCTTCACCGTCTTGCCGCGCAGACGGCCCGCCAGGAAATGCAATTCGTCAAGCTGCGCGCGCCCGATAATGGGCTCGTAATCCTCCAAATGCGGCGGCGGTGGCGGCGCCGGCGGTGTAGTGGAAATGCGCGGCTGATGGCGATGTTCCTGAGAGGAGCTTGGCGAGTCAGCCGCAGCGGGCTGGGCTCGCTCCCCATTCCCCCGACTGCGGCTGTCCAAGGGCGCAGTGGCGGCCGCCGGCGGCACGAGTTGTTCTCGCCCGCCTGGGCGCTCATCTTCGCTGACCTTATTCGGCATGGAAACCTCGCATCTCCCCGGGCCGCTTTGCATGTGCATGGCTGCCTGTTGTCAAAGAGAAACCTGAGCAGGGCCTACTCCGCACGGCGCTGCACCACTTTGCCCAATGCAATATCCAATATTCGGTTGATCTTTCGGCGCACGCCTTCCAGCGTCGAGGTGTAAATGTCAATGCGGTCGATGCGTGCGGCCGATTCGACAAGGCCGAGTTCCTCTGTCAGCCACTGCGAAAAGTCATTGCTGTTCAGCCTGAGCCTCAATCGCGCCTCGATAAAGTGGTGATGAATACTGTGGATGGACACCTGCCCGATGCATTCATTGAATTCCTTCAGCGTTCGCGCCACAAAGGGCGTGGGAATCATCACCGTGTCTGAAGCGCAAAAGTAGAACCGCTCCATGGCGGTGCGCTCGCCGGCGCGCGGATTATCAGCCAAATATCGTTCGACGATCTCCACTAAAAGTTTGCGCAAGTCGGAAATGCTTATGAAGTCGCGCACGTCCAAGCTGGCGAGGCGCTCGGCCAGTCCAACTTCGCTGCAAGCGGCAGATGCCCAGTGGGCAAAGTCATTGCTGAAACCGGCGCGGATAAAGTGATGTTCCTGCAAGGTCTGAAAGGTGTGCTGGAAGATGGAATCGTCCGGCACCGAACGCAATCCCACCAGAAGTTCGTTCAGATTTCCCGCCTGTTCTGGCAGGATGCGTAGCAGCCGCGCAGCAGAATTGAAGTAGAACGGCTTGCCCGCGATGCGGGCGCTCAGGTCAGTCTGCGGTAGTTCTGCCGTGGGCATGTGATTGCTCCAGTTTCGAATTCTGCTAATGTGCTGTCCCGCATTAGCCTTGGCAGCTATTCGCGGCGTCTTCAGCCGGCGAAATGATCGTTAATCCTGAGCGAAGCGAAAGATCCATGCAGTCTGCGTGCAGCAATACAGTACATGGATCCTGCGCTTCCCACACCAACACGCGCAAAAGTGGCGGGCGCCGAGGACCCCGGTCGCTCAGGGTGACAGACGTCATGGTTGTGAAGATTCATGCGGGACTCCACGCAACAGTTGGATGCCATTTGTAGGACCCTCGTTGGTTGAAGTGCCAACTTGCTGCGTTTCAGTTTCTTCGAGCAGCGCCTCCAGGCGCTTTAAGAATTCCGTAACCTGTTTCGAATTGCGCAGGGTGTAGCGGGCAGCCGTCTTGCGTGCCGGTCCGACCCGCACAGTGATGCCTGTCGGCAGCGCTGCGAACGCGGCTTCATCGGAGGGTTCGTCTCCAACGTAGATAGGCAGCAGCCCAGGTTGAAGGCCGCGCATAATATCCCGCACGGCCGCTCCCTTGCCGCGAATCTGGGGTGGTACCAATTCGAGTACCTTGCTTCCGGCAATTACGTGCAGTCCCTCCGGCCCGAGCCTGGCGACGATCTCACGAATACATTTTCGCAACTCCCGAATGGCAGGCGCGGAGGCCAGGCGAAAATGGAGGGCCAAGCTCGCTCCTTTGTCTTCCAGCCGAACCCCCGGCAGCGGCGGTATCCAGGCAAGCAGGCTTCTGGCGCAATCGAGCAGCCATTGGGAATGAGTTGGAAGGTTCATCCGTTCGCGCGACTCCCAGCCATACAAGCCGCAGTACTTGATACCGCGTACGCCGATTCGCTGGCGCACATCAGCTCGCCGCCGGCCACTGACTATCGCAAGGGTGATCCCGCAGTGCCGCCCCAGTTGGCGCAAAGCGTCGCGTGTGGCATCGGCACAATGGGCGTCCTCCGGTCGGTCGCACAGCGGCGCGAGCGTGCCGTCAAAGTCAAGAAGTACCAGAATGTGGCGCGCTCTTCGTATACGGGCAGCAAGCCGGTGCCAGTGTTCTAACACCGGGCATGGCATGCCTCGCAACTGGCAGATACACTTAAGCGGCATCGCTATTGCTTCGGGCAAGAACGGCTTCGCCATCGCCGGTGCTGTTTTTGGCGGCTGTACTGCCATTCGTGTTGGCATTGGCATGATTCAGGCGGATCTCGCCCAGCTCCGCGAGTAAGGTTGCTGCCCAGCGATAAATGTTATGCTCGCGCACCACCCGTCTCAGCCGCTGCACGCGCACGGTCCTTTCGTTCAGCGGCATCTCCAGAGCGGAATGAATCGCCTGAGCTACCTGCTCAATGTCGTAGGGGTTCACGAGGAGGGCGTCCGGCATCTCCCCGGAGGCGCCGGCGAAGCGACTGAGAATGAGCACACCGTCGTTGTCGCTGCGGGCAGCAACAAATTCCTTGGCCACCAGATTCATTCCGTCATGCAGCGAGGTCACGAGGCACAGGTTTGCCGCCCGGTAATACTTGTGGATTTCCTTGTGACTATGCTGGCGCTTTAGGAAGATGATGGGCTTCCAGCCTTCGGACTGGAAACGCCAGTTGATCCGGTCCGCTTCGGCCTCCACCTCTGTCAGCAAGTCTCGATAGCGCTTTATATGAGTGCGGCTGGGGGCGCCAATCTGGATGAAAGTGAACTTACCCCGGTAGTCCGAGTATGCTTCAAACAGGCGCTCAAGCGCCAGGAAGCGCTCCAGAATTCCCTTGGTGTAGTCCACGCGATCAACCCCAATGCCCATCAGCATCGCCTGCACGCCGAACTGCTGCAGCAGTGAGACGCGATCCTCATAGGGCGACGTCGCGGAAACGGTATCATCACTCTCCTTAAGCTCTACGCTGATGGGAAAAGGACGTACCGCAGTGATATGGTCCTTGCGGTTCACGGCAAAGCGTTCCCAGTCGATTCGTGACTCCAGCGTTCGGTCGACAGTCTCGAGAAAATTGTTGCAGTGCGCCTGGACATGAAAACCCACTAGATCGCTGCCCAGCAAACCATCCAGCAGTTCATCCTGCCAGGGACAGATGCCAAAGGCTTCGGAGTTCGGCCAGGGAATGTGCCAAAAAATTGCGACGCGCGCGTCCGGTCGCTGCTGCTTGATGAGTGCCGGCAACAATGCAAAGTGATAATCCTGGACCAGCACTGCAGGGTTTTCCGTCTCACGCATCTCTTCGAGCACTGCCTCCGCAAACTTGCGATTCACCTCGCGGTACATCTCCCAGTCCGCCGCCCGGAACAGAGGACGCGTGTGAGCGATATGACATAGGGGCCAAATGCCCTCATTTGCCAATCCGTAGTAATATCCTTCCTCTTCTTCTTTGCTGAGCCACACGCGGCGCAATGCGTAACGGGGCTCCTCTGGGGGAACGCGAAGACGGTCATGGCGGTCCACGACTTCGCGATCGGCGTCACCGCTTCCATGCGCGATCCAGGTCCCCTCGCATGCCCGCAATATCGGTTCGAGCGCGGTCACCAGGCCGCTGGCCGGGACGATTACCTCGAGCGCGCCATGCTGACGGGAATGCGAGTACGGCTCGCGATTGGAAACCACGAAGAGACGGCTTCCGTTGAGCCGGCTGCGAACATGGACGGCCAGCCGTTCGGCAGTCCATAACGATTCGCTTGCCTCACGCAGGCTGGCTTCCTGTTCCGCCGCCTTGCGAGCGGCGGAAAGACTATCTGCCAGATGAGCGACTTCCTGGGCCAGCGGCCGGAACATTTCGTCTCCGGGAAATGTTCCGTGAGCGGAGACCCTGCCCGCTCGCAGGGCCTTCATCCATTGAGTGGCACGATTAATTGGCCTTTCCACACTCCAGCGCACGACCAGTAGAGTCACCAGGGCAACGAGAAATGCCTGCACCAGAAAATGCAAAAAAGAACTGCGCCAGGCGCGGGAGCTATCCGCCTCGATGTATCTGGCATCGGAGATCACTGCCAGACTGCCGACGATCTCCTGCCCGCTGCGCAATGGCACCGCGACGATCTGGAGGTAGCTTGCACCATCCCTTTGGAAAACACCGATCTCCTGCGATCTTGCGATAGACTGGTCGACCACCGCGGGCCGGCCGTGCAGCAACGGTTCGACATCATGGGTGACCGCCAGCGGTTGTCCATTCTTGTCATAGACCGCTACACCCACTAAATGCTCGCGATTGGCGAACCGGTCGACCAGGCGCTGCAAGTTGCGGCCGGAGTTGTTTTCGAGCTGCGACTCAGCACTGGATTGCAGGCTTTCAGCCAGCACCTGGGAACGGCGCTGGAGTTCCACTCGCTGGCTGCGTCGCTTGGAGCGAATCTGGTATCCCGCAAATAGAAGGGAAACCACGGCTACACTCAGCATGAGCCAGATAATGAGGCGAAAGCTCAATCGCAATGTGTTCTCCCCCGACGAGTCGATCCTGTAGGTCAATGGACTCAGTGCATAAAGAGGGCCAACCGGACAAGTGCCCGAAACAACGCCACTTAGGAAGTACGATGCACGGCTGAATGGAAAGGTATTCCAAAGGATGATGTAATTTTGTCCGAACAGGAGGAAAGAATCCGTTTGCCGAAACTGCGAGAGGGTGGCCTGACTTGCTACTCATATCTCAGAGCTTCAATTGGGCTCAGGCGGGAAGCCTTCAACGCCGGCCAAAGGCCGGAGATGATGCCGACTGCGGCGAGGATGCAAAATGACACCGACATCACTGTTGCCGAAGCGCGAAGGAAAATGTCGCCTTCGTGATTGGCGGTATGATACATCTCGCTGTAAAGCGGCATGGGCGGAATGATGTAGGTCAAAGCCAGCGACACCAGCAGTCCGGCCATCCCGCCAAGAAAGGTAAGGACAAGCGCCTCCAGAAGGAATTGGCGCAATATGTCGCGGGGCCGCGCGCCGAGCGCCTTGCGCAGGCCAATTTCACGGGTCCGCTCGGTGACCGATACCAGCATGATGTTCATCACGCCTACGCCGCCAACGCCGAGCGTGAGACTGCCGATCAGGCCGAGAATGGTCTCCAGCGCGAGGGTGAATACCTGATTGTCGTGGCCGTCTTCGATTGTGTCCCACACCGTCACCGCTTTGTCATCCTTGGGGTCAAAGTGATGGCGGCGCCCGAGAATCTCGCGTGCCTGATCGAGGGCGCGCTTGTTTAAGTCCAGGCTTATCGGTTGGGCGACGATTAGGCCGGGATCCCGTTCCTGCTTTAGGTCCTGATAAACACCGAATGGTATGAACCCGTCCTCGTCGTCGGGCCCGGTGTACATGGAGTCTTGAATTTTGGTGTTCAGTACGCCAATGACCTCGAACTGCTCCCCTTGAACGGAGACGGACTGGCCGGTTCCGGGTGCACCCTGAAAGATTCTCTTTGCGGCAGCCTGCCCCAGCAGCAGCACGCGCCGATGGTCCGAAAAATCGGCATCGCTGAAGTAGCGGCCCTCGTCCAGGTTCATGATCTGGCGCATATGGCCATAGGGCAGTTCCACACCGCGTATGGTTACGGTTACCACGCGCGTATCAAGTTTGATGGGGAAGTCATCGCTGGCTTCAGCGCTGACGGCGCGCAACAACGAGCCTTCCTCGCGCAGCGCCAGCACGTCGTCGTAGGTGAATTTCACCTTCCGTCCAGCGCGCTCGCCGCCGGCCTGCATGCTGGTCTGGCCGGGCCACAGGACTAGCACTCCGCTGCTCATGTTTGAGAAGGCGGCGAAGATGGTTCTCGCCAGCCCCTGGCCGTAGGCAAGCAGCAGGACTACGCAGACCAGGCCCCACACGATGCCGAGCATGGTCAGCGCCGAGCGCAATCGGTTGCGTGACAACGCCAGCCAGCCTTGCGAGATGAGCTCCTTGAAGAGCATTGAAGTAGCTTGCGATTAGTGGCAAGTAGTCAGCGAAACCGGGCTCAGCTCGGAGTTAGGCACCGTCCCAAAATATTAATTAGGTAGCACGAAGCCCTTAGCTACTAGCCGCTAGCTACTTCCTACAACGGTTCGCTGGCCCCCGGCTTGATGTGCACGCCGCCCGAGCCAGTGTTCACGTCAATCATCGGACCGCCGCCGCCGACCTTACCTTCCACGCGGTGCTTGTCGCCAACGGAGCCTTGCATCGTGATCGGGAATTCGACACTAATGCCGCCGGAGCCGGTGCGGGCACGCAAATCGAACTCGGCTTTGGCAGGCAGCAAAAGCTCTACGCCTCCTGAGCCCGAATGCACTTCCCAATTTCCCGTAGGCACGCCGCTCACGTGAATTGGTCCGCTGCCGGCTTGAGCAACGAGCGATCCGCGTGCTTGCTCCAGCTTGATTCCGCCAGACCCGGTCTTGACCTCAATGCGTGCCGCCGTGCCGCTAGCTCCGCCAACGTCTTTGGCCTTGATACCGCCGCTGCCGGCACGAGCTGAGAGGTTTCCGGTAACGCTTTCGACGTCAATACCACCGGAGCCGGTTTCAAGAGCCACGTTGCTGCCGATATCGGCAACGCGGATGCCACCAGAACCGGCCGCGCCCGTCACCTCGCCCTTGAGACCCCCGACCTCGATGCCCCCCGAGCCAGTTCGAGCACTCAGTTGAGTCTCGGCCGGAACGGTCACCTCATAGCTGATGCTCAGGTTGCGCAGCAAATCCGAGTCGTCGGTGTGACCAACGCGAATCTTATTGCCGTCTTGTTCAATGGGAGGGTTCTGTTCGACGCGGTGAATCTGCTCCGCCGCATTTCCGGAAGTTAGCGACCAGCCGGCCCGGATTTCACCGTGAATCACGACTGTGCCGCCGGGCCCGGCATGAACATGAATATGTCCCGAACCGGACTGCACGGACAGCTCCACCGGTCCGCTGACAGTGAGGGTACGATCAAACGAGCCGCGATCTTCGGCCGCGAGCAGAGCAGCGGCGCCGAATACAAACGCAGCGAGAATCGTAAGTTTTCTTGATGTGTTCATCGTTGCTTATCTCCTTCGAATTCGGTAGGGAAGGGCTGGCAGCAGAATTCTCAGACCACCCGGCCTTCCTCGATATGAGACGCTCGCGCAGCAGAACCGTCACCTACGAAACTGCTGGTTGTTACTACGAAAACGATAAGGAGTTGGTTCAATCTGATGGCGACGGTGTTCCGCCTGTTGCGAGTCCGCGCAATCCGTCGGTTATTCGTAGCGTAGCGATTCGACCGGCGTCATTTCAGCCGCACGTTGCGCGGGGTACATCCCAGCCGCGATAGTCACAACCGAGAGGGTCAGAACTGAGGCCAGGATCGAATCAGGCGACACGATAGGGTGAGGCAGGAAGTCAGGCAGTTCGAACTGGCCGAGGGAGACACAGATTCCCACGCCAATGGCAAAGCCCAGCAGGCCGCTGAACAGCGTCAACGTAGCTGATTCGGCAAAAAACTGCCGTAGGATATCTCCGTTGGTTGCTCCGAGCGCCTTGCGCACGCCGATCTCGCGGGTTCGTTCGGTCACCGAGACCAGCATGATGTTCATTACGCCAATGCCGCCCAGGCAAAGGGTCGTGAGCGCTACTGCTCCGAAAAAGATTGTCATCACGCCAAAAATGCGTGTGAGAATTGCCGCAAATTTATTGGTGTCCCAGATTTGGAGCGCATCCTCATCGGCTGGGTCAAAATGATGGACTCGGCCAAGCGTTCTCCGTACCTGACCAATCGCGGCGGTGTTGTTGCGTGCGTCGGCCACGGAGAATACCAGGTTGCTGAGCTGCCCACGTATCACGCCAGGTTTCTCGGGGGGAGGGAAGTCGCGTGCCATGGCCGAATACGGCACAAACAAGTGCTGGTCGTCCCGCCCTGAATAATCAGAATTCTGTTTCTTCTTGGGCATTACTCCAATGACCGTATATGACATACCGGCGATGGTTAGCGTAGCGCCAACGGCTGGCTGGCCCGGGAATAGTTGCTTGCGGGTCTCATAGCCAAGCACCGTCACGCGCTGTCCAAGCTGTTCGTCCTCAGGCGCAAGCAGGCGTCCCTCGTCCACCTTGATGGAACGAAATTCCTGGTACTCCGGCCAAACTCCGACCACCGAGCGGTTTGCGGAATTGAAGGCGCTGACTTCAGCGATGGTGCGATGCAGCTCCGGGCTTACGTGCTGCACAAGGTAGCACTCGCTTTTAACTAGTTGCGCATCGTCAATGGTCAAGTGAATCTCGCGACCGGCGGCCAGTCCACCGGCCTGCTGGCTGGTTCGACCACCCCATAGGATTACCAGGTTGACACCGAGCGCCTTAAAGCGTTCCTTTTGATCCTTATTGAATCCCCGCCCGAGGCCGACCAGCAGGATGACCGACACAATTCCCCACACTATGCCGAACATGGTGAGGAAGCTCCGCATCTTGTGGGCGCGGAACGTAGCGGCGACCTGGCGCATTATGTCAAGGAGGTTCATGGCATTTGTAGGTGAGTAATTCGTAATTGGTAATTTGAAACCTGGCTTGCGCTGTGGCTGGAAATTACGAATAACCAATTACAAATTGGACAGGCTACTGCAGGACAACTTGATCGTTCTCTTTCAGGCCCGCAAGGACTTCCGCCTTTGCGCCGTTGGAAATCCCCACCTGGACTTCAACCTTCTTCTTGCCGTCCTTGGCCTTAGGGTCAGGAATTTCGACGAAAGCCTTCTTGTCTTTATCGTAAATTAACGCGCCTTCGGGAATTTGTAGTACATTCTTGTGCTCGTCGAGGATAATCTCGGCGTTGGCGGTCATGTTCGCCTTCAATTCCCCGCCGGGATTATTTATCGAGACTCGCACCTCGAAAGTAGTCACGTTATCTTTTTCCGCGCCCATGGGCGAAATCTTGGTGACCTTGCCGGTGAAGGTCTTATCTTTGAACGACTCGACCTTGATGCGAGCAGGCTGGCCGAGATACACCTTTCCGATATCACTTTCGTCGACCTTGCCTTTTACGTAGACCTCACTGGTATCGCCGAGAGTCATGACCAGTGTGGCGGCCGATCCCATCACCAGGATGGAGCTGACGGCGTCACCCATCTCCACGTCCCGGGAAAGCACCGTACCGGCGATCGGAGACACAATCGTCGTATAGCTGAGTTGTTCCTTGAGCTGCGCATCGGTAGCGCTCTGACGTTCAACGTCTGCGCCCGCCTGTGCGACCTTGGCCTGATTAACGATCAACTGCGCGCGCGATACGTCTCGCTTGTTGACGGCCATATCGTAGGCCTTTTTCGCGTCATCCAGCGCGGAGTCGGAGACTACGCCCTGCTTTTGCATCTCCAGTGCCCGGTCGTAGGCGCGCTTGAGCAGCGGAACGTCGGGAGCTTCAGCATCCACTTTGGCGCGCTGATAATCAGCCTCCGCGGCGCGCAAGTTGGCTTGGGCAGAGAGCAGTTGCGCATCGGCGGAACGCACTTCCGCCTCGATTTCCTCGCGGTCAAGTTCCACCAATTCCTGCCCCGGCTTGACCTGATCATTGAAGTCCACCAGCAGCTTCTTGACGATGCCACTGGCTTTGGACTTCACTTCGACCTTGGTAATCGGCTCGATCTTACCGGTGGCCACCACGCTCTTGGCCAAGTCTCCGCGCTCCGCCTTGCCCAGCTTCGAAGGATCTATCTTGGTGCCGCCATGGGTTGCGGCCATTACGGCAACCACGACCACGATGATGAGAAGGAGAGAGCCGATAATATAGAAAAGCCGCTTCCGCTTTTTCTTCTTGCCGCCATTGACGTTTCCGTTTGCCACGTTGCAACTCCTGCGCGAGCCACAAGACCGTCGGACTGACCCGGCGCTACCACTAATTCATACTACGAAGACCGCATCGACTTGGTTCCATCGCCCGCAGCGGGCCCCTATGGTTAAGTCTACCTTTATCATTCATGACTGCACAGTTAGACAGCGGGAACGAGAAAAAGAAAGCGGGCGGATAGTTTGCAATCTGGAATTTGCAATAGGTAATTGGACTTTCGCTACCGGCCACAATTCTGGGAATTACCAGCAA
>JBEKOS010000049.1:0-13972 GCA_049521535.1 Terriglobales bacterium
GAAATCTACGATCGCATTGCCGAACTGGTTCGCCATCACCGCTCGACGCTGGTCTTCGTGAACACGCGGCGACTGGCGGAGCGCATCGCGATGCATCTGGCGGAACGACTGGGTGAAGACTCGGTGGCCGCACACCATGGTTCGCTTTCCCGCAAACTTCGCCTCACGGCAGAAAAGAAGTTGAAGAATGGCGAAATAGCGGTTCTGGTCGCCACCGCTTCCCTTGAGTTGGGGATCGATATCGGATTCGTGGACCTGGTCTTACAGATTGGCTCAACGCGATCGATCGCGGTGGCACTGCAGCGGATCGGCCGCAGCGGACATTGGCGCGGTGCAATACCCAAAGCAAGATTGTTTGTCACCACCCGCGATGAACTGCTGGAATCGGCGGCATTGGTGCGGTCGATCCATCGGGGCGAACTCGACCGGATTCTAATTCCGCAGGCGCCGCTGGATGTGCTGGCGCAACAAATCGTGGCGGAGTGTGCTGCACAACAGTCGCCAGTCGCCAGTCGCCAGTCGCCGGCCGAGGCTGCTTTCGGCTCTCGGCTCTTGGCTCCTGGGGAAAAGGGCCTGGATTCTGCTTCACCCAGCCTCGCCGACGGCGGGTGGTCCGAGGAAGACCTATACGCGTTGGTTAAGCGCGCATATCCGTATCGCAATTTGCCGCGAAGCGAATTTGATCAAATCATCGTCATGCTGTCTGACGGCATTGCCGCTCGCCGGGGACGATACGGTGCTTACCTGCATCGAGACCGGGTCGGCGGGCGAGTACGGGCACGGCGCGGCGCGCGCCTGGCCGCCATCACCAGTGGCGGCGCTATTCCCGATAACGGCCTGTTCTCCATGGTGGCCATGCCCGAAGGCGCGGTGGTCGGCACCCTGGATGAAGATTTCGCCGTCGAAAGCAACGCCGGCGATATTATTCTGCTGGGCAACACCTCATGGCGGATTCGCCGGGTTGAGGGCTCTGCGGGCCGCGTGCTGGTGGAAGACGCCCATGGCGCGCCGCCCTCGGTTCCCTTCTGGCGCGGCGAGGCGCCCGCGCGCACCGCCGAACTCTCAGCGGCCGTGGCCGACTTGCGACATGAGTTATCTACACGTCTGGCCACAGCGGGTGCGATGGCGGCAAGGAGGGTTGAAAAATCGCTCGAGGTCACCGCCGCTCTCGCCTGGCTTCGAACTGAATGCGGTCTCGACGAAAGCGGCTCCGAGCAAGCTGCGGATCATCTTCTGATGGGCCGGGCCGTTCTTGGAACCGTGCCAACGCAGCAGACCATTGTTGCCGAGCGGTTTTTTGACGAAGGCGGCGGCATGCAACTGGTAATCCATGCTCCATTTGGAGCGAGGGTGAACAAGGCATGGGGACTGGCCCTGCGCAAGCGTTTCTGCCGCTCATTCAATTTCGAACTGCAGGCAGCCGCCACCGACGACGGGCTAAACATTTCTCTTGCCGAGCAGCACAGCTTTCCGCTGGGCGATGTCTTTCACTTCCTGCAACCGGAGACCGTCAGAGACGTCCTTGAGCAGGCGGTGCTAACCGGACAGTCCCCCATCTTCGCCTCACGCTGGCGCTGGGATGCACAGCGGGCACTGGCATTGTTGCGGTTCCAGCACGGCAGGAAGGTTCCGCCCCAGATTCAGCGCATTCGCGCCGATGATCTGTTGGCCTCAGTCTTCCCCGCTGTGGCCGCCTGCTTCGAAAACATCGAAGGCGAAATCAAGATACCTGACCATCCGCTGGTGCGTGAGGTGATGAAAGATGTCCTACACGAAGCCATGGATCTGGACAAGCTGGTCGAGGTGCTGCGCGGGATCGAAGGAGGCGCCATTCGCTGCGTCGCCGTGGACACGCCTGTACCCTCACAGTTTTCGCATGAAATCCTGAATGCCAATCCCTTCGCTTATCTGGACGATGCCCCCCTGGAGGAGCGCCGGGCGCGCGCCGTGGAGATGCGTCGTGTCCTGCCGGAGCACTTGCTCGAAAAAGACGGCCTCGGCCGGCTTGATCCCGAGGCCATTGAACAGGTCCGGCGCGAGGCATGGCCTGATGTCCGCGATGCCGAAGAACTTCATGATGTGCTGCAGACACTCGTGCTGCTGGAGCAGCCGTCAGCAGCATGTGCAGTTCACTGGCGACTGGCGACTGGTAACTGGAGACTCTTTTTCGACCAGCTTTCCGCTGCGGGACGTGCAGGACTCGCCGAAACCGATGACGGCAGCGGAGGTCCCCGCTACTTCTGGGTCGCCGCCGAACACGCCCAAAAGCTCACTACACTGTATCCAAACGCCCGCTGGGTACAGGAACCGGCAATTCTACCGGATGAGATGGCGCTTTCGCGGTCAGATGCGGTCTTCGCGGTCGTGAATGGATGGATGCAACATTGCGGCCCGGTGACCGCTGCCGAGTTGGCGGCCATGCTCGCGCTTCCTGAAAACGAGGTGGAACAAGCCCTGCTGCGAATCGAAGCCAGTGGCGCCGTTCTGCGCGGACAGTTTACCGGAACGGACGATAGTCGTTGGTCGATAGTCGCTGGTCCCGAACGACCAAAGACCATCGACCAACGACCACTCGAGTGGTGCGAACGCCGGTTGCTGGCACGCATTCATCGCTTGACACTGGGCCGTCTCCGCAAGGAAATTGAGCCGGTTACGCCGGCCACTTTTATGCGTTGGCTGCTGCGCTGGCAACACGTTTTGCCCGGGTCGCAACTGACGAGCGAACGCGGCACCTTGGAGGTATTGCAGCAACTGCAGGGCTTCGAGCTTCCGGCGAGTGCGTGGGAGCGCCAGATTCTGGCCCGGCGCGTGGCCGATTACGATCCCGGGATGCTCGATCAATTGTCGATGAGTGGGGCCGTCGGTTGGGGCCGGTTATCACCACATCCGGCGGTAGTGCAGTCCTCGATCGCTGGTCGCCAGTCGCCGGCAACCACCTATGCCGGCGAGGCTTTGCGGAACCGCCGCGTGATTCCGACAAGCGTTGCGCCAATTGCATTTTTTGTTCGCGAAGACGCAGAGTGGATGGCACTCCTCCAGTCGCAGGCTCGACTGAAACCTGTCGACAGCGCGCTCAGTCCAGTTGCCCATCGTGTAATGGAGTTCCTGTTGCTGCGCGGCGCGTCATTCTTCGCAGACATTGTGCGTGAAACGTCAATCCTGAAATCCGAGGTGGAAACCGGCCTGTGGGAACTAGTGGCTGCAGGACTGGTTACGGCCGACGGCTTCGATAATCTGCGCTCGCTGATCGATCCCCGGAGGCGCGCCGGACAGGGACACGGACGCAGCTCCCGCCCGCGCCATTCCGTGGGCCGTTGGTCACTCTTGCAGCCGCCGCCGGTCGCCATCCAGCCGTCGCCGGAGAAGCGCACTGACGCTGCGGAGCCGGCATCCGGCGACTCGCGATCGGCGACTGCCTCACGCGCACGCGCCATCGAATCCACCTGTTGGATGTTGTCGCGGCGCTATGGCGTGGTTTTTCGAGAATTGCTGGCGCGGGAGGCCGTGGAGGTCAAATGGCGCGAATTGCTCATGGCTTTTCGTCGGCTTGAGGACCGGGGAGAGGTTCGCGCTGGACGGTTTGTATCTGGCTTCCTCGGCGAGCAGTTTGCCCTGCCCATGGCGGTGGAGTCCCTGCGCGCAGAGCGCAAACGCCCCGCCTGCGGAGAGACCGTGACCCTGTCTGCCGCCGATCCTCTAAACCTCGTGGGGATCGTGGTTCCCGGAGAGCGCGTGCCGGCCATATCCGGCAACCTGGTCTCTTTCCGCGATGGTATCGCAGTAGAACCCCTGCGTCATTTGCCTGGATCGTCGAGTGGAGCATTCGCAGTTAATAACTCGCAACAGGCATCGGACTGCGGAGTGCGCGAAAAAAATCCGGCAACAGTTTAAAATAACGGGCTTGGGGAGCAGTCGCGGCAGGCGCAGTTGAATCTATTGTTTTCGATCGGCAATAAGAGTGCCTTTGGCCGGCGTAGTTCCGGCATCTTTCTTGGCGAATTGAAAATTCTTCAGGAGGCTCGTGGTGTGTAAGGTCCGGAGGATGTGTGAAGCGGTGCTGGCTCAGGTCGTGCTTGCAGGCTGCGTGACGGTCTCCGCGGGATTGCCAAGGCCCGCCGACGCGCAACGCACTCCGGCCCCCGCCGCCTCGCGGCGAACCCCAGCCGAAGACAGCCTTCACACCCGGGTATTCCCTTACGAGGTATTTACCCGCACGCTGGCCAATGGGCTGCATGTGGTGATCATTCCCACGCCGGAATTCAAGGACATGGTGACTTATGCCACGGTGGTCTTTGCCGGCTCGGGATCCGAGACGGAACGGGGCAAGACGGGTTTGGCGCATCTTTTCGAGCATGAGATGTTCCTGCACGAGTATGGCGGCGTTCCGAGTGGCTACCAGCACCAGATGCGGGCTCTGGGCACGCACAACAATGCCTATACCAACTACGACGTGACTTTCTTTCATCCGACCACGTTTACGTCCAATCTCGTTGGTCCGGTGAAGCGCGTGGACGGCGATCATCCCGGTCTGATCGATCTGGAAGCGTCGCGGTTCACGAATCTGACGATCAACCGGAAAGCCTTCGAAGTCGAGGCGGGTGCCGTTTTGGGAGAATACCGGAGGATATTCTCCTTTCCGACCCAGAAGATGATCGAGGTGGCCTCGGAAAAAGCCTTCCCCGGCCATCCCTACGGCCACACTGTCATCGGCTACCTGGACGACGTGGAAAAAATGCCGCAAGCCTGGGATGCCGCCTGGGAGTTCTATCATCGCTATTACCAACCAGACTCCCTGGCATTGATCATCGTGGGCGACGTTCAACCCAAGGAGTTAATGCCGCACATCGAATCGGCCTATGCGAAATGGAAGTCGATCGAACCGCCCGCCATTCCGCCGGAAGCCGATCAGAAGGCCGAGGTCAGGGTGCATGTGCCCTGGGAGGCGGATGTAGCTCCGCATGTCATGGTTGGCTATCACACGCCCGCCTCCGAGCCGGGCACCAAGGAAACCGCGGTCGCAGAGATTCTAAACGAACTGCTGGTTTCGCCCTCGGCGCCTCTTTATCAAAAGCTGCGCTACCAGAAGCAGACCGTCACCAGTCTCTACGTCGCCGCCGATCCAGTGTCCAAAGATCCGCACTGGCTGCTGTTGGACACCGAGCTGGTTTCGGACCGTTTCACCAGGGATGGATCGAAGTATGCCGACGATGTGCAACAGGATCTGGTTGCGGGAATCGAGGATCTGAAGCATTTTTCCAAACAGCCGAATGCCGCGCAGACGCTCGCTGTGGTGCAGAGCCGCGTGCGCAACGATCTCCTTGCCAGCCTCGATTCGACCGAATCCATAGCCAATTTGTACGCGGCATATTACAAGTACAAATGCGACCCGGAAGCGATCGATAAGGCGATGGCGGCAATTCGGTCGCTGACCCCGGCTGACATCGATGCCTACGCTGGAAAGTATTTCACTGAGAACCGGCGCGTAGTTGCAACCCTCTGGCACGATACCGCGAGCAGCAGCAAACCGCAGGCAATGGGCAGCAAGCTCGTCGGAATTTCCGGCTTGGTTTTCGTCGTAGGTTGCTTGCTGCTTACTACCGGCCGGAAGAACCTCCCTCTGCTGGTCCTGCTGCTGATGGCTGCAATTTGTGGGCTTGCACCTGGCGCTACCGCGGTAGAAGTTACAAAGAGCACAACCAAACCGCCCGCAGCGAAGGAGGGTGCGAAAACCGCGGCTACCCTGCCCATTCCCAGGATTGTCACACTGCCTTCTTCGTCACCGTTGTACATCATAAAAGTAATGTTCATGACTGGATCGGTGGATGATCCGGTGGGCAAGGAGGGCCTGGCCAAGTTGACTGCGAAGGCGCTCCTGCAAGGTGGATTTGGAGATCCCAAGCAACCCGTGACCAAGGAACGGCTGGCGGAAATCACACGCCCCTGGGGGAGCGCTGCGACTCCCACGGTTACTGTGGATAAGCAGACCACGACCTTCAGCATGGAGGTCCCGAAGGAGGTCTTCCCTCAGTTTATAGCAGCGATCATGAAACCCGTTTTCTCCCAACCCCTCTTTGAGCAGAAAGAGATTGATCGTTTGCGCACCGAACAACTGGCGAGCGTCCAATCCGGCTTGCGCTTTGAAGAGCAGGAAACCCTCGGGCTTGAGGCCTTGGAAGGCGTGATTTTTCAGGGAACGCCCATGTCGCCGCCTAGTGCAGGTACCGTGCAGGGCCTTAAGGCGATTGAGCGTTCCGATCTCTTGAATTTTTATAAGACGTATTACACGGCCCATGACGCGGTGATCGCGACCAGTGCGGACGCGGCATCGGTCTATCAGCTGAAGACAATACTCCCCGTGGGTTCCAACCCGCCACAGCAGATGTGTTCGTGTCTCGTGCGCCAGCCGCGCGGGCGCGACCTTTTGATCGTCACCCAGCCCAATGCCATCGCCACGGGTATACATTTTGGCTTTCCGATTACCGTGAATCGCCTGAGTCCGGATTACTGGCCGCTGTTCGTGGCCAACGCCTACCTGGGTCTTCACCGCGACGACTTCGGCCGGCTTTATCAGGAAATCCGGCAGGCGCGCGGCTATAATTACGGTGACTATTCCTACATCGAGTATCTTTCGGGCAGGCCCCACTATCTCTTCCCCCCTCCGGCGACACCCCGCTCGGAACAATACTTCAGCGTTTGGATTCGGCCTGTGGCGCATCAGTACGCTCATTTTGTTCTAAAGGCCGCAACCGCAGAACTCGCCCGCTTCATCGACGAGGGGCTTACTGCCGAACAGGTGGCCGAGGCCAAAATCAAAGCCCGTACGTTGTATCTGAATTATGCGGAGAGTACCGATCGCCAGCTTGGCTATCGCCTGGATGACACCTTCTACGGCTTGTGGAGCCATCCTTACCTGCCGGATATGTTAAACAGCATTGACGCGGTGACGACCGAACAGGTAAATGCCGCCATCCGCAATAACCTGCAGGTAACCGACATGCATTACGTGATCACCACCAACGAGAACGTCGCGGAGAAATTGGCGGATGATATCGCCAACGATCTGAATTGCACTCCAAAAACCGCGGCGGAGTATCGCATCTCGGATCCGCCGCCTCCGGAGAAAGTAAAGATGCTCGCCCAGGATCAGCAATGGATCTCATATCCGCTGGGCCTCGGCCGGGAAAATATCCACATCGTCAAATCCGAACAATTGTTCGAGACCAGCGCCATCCCTGGCGTGGAAACGTATTCAATTGACATCTCAACCCCGCCGAATCCATGAGTTGCAAATTGCAGTTTGCGAAACTCGAATTGACCCGGTTTGGATTGTTGTTCTGCGTCCTCTGTGTCCTCTGCGGTGAATCCTATTCTGCGGAGATCGAACACGGCGTATTAATACGGCAGGCACCGGTCTATCTGGCTCCGGACACGCAATCACAACGCCTGGGTAACCCGCTGGAACCCGGCACCGAAGTGGCAATTATCGAAAGAAGCTCGGGCGGCTGGGTTCACATTGAACCCATGAACAAGTCGATCAGCGGATGGATTTTCGATAAGGGCCTAGTGCGGGTATCCACTCCCAATGGAAGCCAGATCGTATTCGGCGCCGCAGCGAACGCCGAAAGCGAAGCCGGACGGATGCGCGGTACCCGCGGAGAAGCTGCAGCCAATGTGGCCTATCGCCTGTATCGCATGACCGAGGAACTGTTCCCCAATTCACCTCTGGCGCCTGAGGCCCTCTATCGCGCCGCGGATGTCAAATGGCAGATCCAGCGTCAGGACGTAATGTCGCGTCCCAGCGCCAAGATGCAGGACCCGCTCATGCGGGAGCAACTGGACGAAGAACTGATGAGGAGGGTCATGAAGAAATACCCTGGCACCAAATGGGATGACCTCGCCGCCTATCACCTCATCGACAACAAGCTATGTGGCGATTGGGAAGGCCAGGCCAAATGTCCTGTCAAGGAAGCCGAGATCTATGAAAGGTATGCTGCCGACCATCCCCAGTCTCCGGTGGCCGCGGAAGCGCTCTACCGTGCGGCG
This sequence comes from Terriglobales bacterium, assembly GCA_049521535.1. Lineage (GTDB taxonomy): Bacteria > Acidobacteriota > Terriglobia > Terriglobales > Acidobacteriaceae > CAZUCM01. The sequence goes on from JBEKOS010000049.1 coordinate 8,044, forward strand.
ACACGGCACGCTGCGCTGATTGATCTTTACAAGACCGACGAGCAGCCGAAAAAGGCGGAGGAGTCGAAGAGCCGGGCCCTGCTGACCACGCAACGCATAATCTCCCAATATGCGCAACAGGGAGATTGGCCAGCCAGGGCGCTCGCACTGGCTATGCTTGTCGACCAAGGCATCCCGACCTATGGTACGGTGGGAATCGAATGACATTTGTAATTGGTAAATTGTAATTTGTAATTTGTACTTTATAGATGTCTCTCGCGCCAGACTCTTCAAATTACAAATTGCAAATTACAAATATGTCCGACGCTCTTTTTCTAAGCCTCTGGTTTCCCAACTTTGAGCCGGCAGAGATTCTGCCCCGCACGCTTTCCGTCCTGCGCCAGTTTCCCTATTCCGCCCAGCGCCCCGGGATTTCATATCTGGCGATTCACCCGGTGAACTGGAGTGAAGCGACGGTGCTGGAACGCAGATTTCAGCCGGGAATCGAGCCTGAGGCGGCCGTGGAGATTGCCGCCGAGTTCGCCCAGCCCGACTATGCGTATCTCTTCGAATGCCATTGGGACTTATGGATGCCCCAGGAGAAAGAAGAAGACGAAGGAGCAGGAAAGGACGTCCCCGTCCTTCACCCGATGCTGGTCAAGCTAGTCGCTCGCGGCCCTGATTTCGATGACCAGGCATACCAGCAGGAGGGTCATGTCGAGGTTGACCTTGGCCTGGATGATCCATTTCTTTACGAGAACGAACACTGGACCCCGATTGTGGAAAATCAGTTTCGCGCCAACGTCCAGCAGTTGGTGTCATTTACGCAAGCCGTGGAGAAGAACTGCGGAATCAGCGGACGGGTGCTGTGGTCGGAATCCGATGAGAACCTTGCGCGAAAGTTGATCGAGAGGCTGCAACACGCGCACTAAGGAACGGGATCAACGCCACGATAGTCAGCATCAGCAGCTTCGGGAAATTAAGTAGTACTTCCCCTCCTGTTGTGATATAAACACCTCAATAACTTGGGCGAAGTTGGACGAGTAAATGGAAACGTGTTCCACCGGCGCATCCACTCGAGGACACATGATTCTATGTATTGATGACGAACCCCAGGGACTGCAGGTTCGCCAGATGATGCTGCAGAGCCGAGGGTATAAAGTGCTTACGGCTAAAGGCGGACAGGAAGGGCTTGAGGTGTTCACCAACCATCCCGTGAGTGCCGTCATTTTGGATTATTCCATGCCCGGAATGGACGGCGGAGAACTGGCGGCGGAACTCAAGCGGATCAAGCCCGAGGTAAAAATCCTGATGCTTTCGGCCTATGTCGATCTTCCCCAGGAGGCACTGGCGTGCGTCGATGCCCGCGAGGTGAAAGGCACCTCGCCGACCGCAATCCTGAACGCACTGGATCGCCTCCTCTCGTGATTCACGCAATTTTTTGACGTTCAGATTTAAGATGACAGAGTGAACGCGGCTCATCCCGCTTCGCCATCTGCGGCTGGGCCGAGATTGACCTGAAGACCCATGAAACCCGTCAACTTTAAAGCACTCTTGCGGCGCACTTTAGTGGTTCCTTTGCTCATCATGGGAATTCTTGCCGGCGTGCTTCTTTGGGAGGCCCATGGCCTGCTGGGCTCCATGATGGCGCTCGATCAGACAGACCAGGTGATCTCGTCGTCACGGCGCCTGCTGCTGTTGCTTGTAGACATGGAATCCGGCGTTAGAGGATATCTCGTCACCGGCAATGAAGCTTTTCTGGAGCCCTATTACTCTGCTGCGCCCAATCTCGATTTGCAGTACCAGGCCCTGTACCGCCAGGTAAAAGCCAATCCCGCACAGCAAGCCCGCCTTGAACAAGTTCGTGACTCGTATCTGCACTGGCGTCAATACGCTGAGCAAATGATCGCCTTGCGTCGTACGGGAGGCGCGCACGCCGACAATGATGTCAACCTTGAAGGCAAGCGCCAAATGGACGAGGTGCGGAGACAATTGGATACCTTCAATGATGCGGAGGAGCAACTCCACTCCCAACGTACCCTTGCAGCCCAAAACAACTGGGCTCGAATCAGTGCAAGCTGTGTCATTCTTCTCGTCGGCACCGGTTTCATTCTCGCACTGCTGACGCGCGCACAAATGCGCACCCTGGCGGAAGGCTTTCAAGGTTCTCTGGACATGGCGCAACAGCGGGCGGACAGGCTGCGCCGATTGGAACTGGTGACCGAAGCCGCGCTCGCTCATCTTTCCCTCAACGAGCTTCTGCCCAGGATGCTGCAACGCGCTGTTGATGTGCTGCCGGCAGATTTGGCGCTGTTGCTCCTGCTCGACGAGAAAACCCAGATGCTGGAGACCCGTGCCGGTATTGGCTGGGTGGAAGAGATAGAGAAGCGAAGAAGAGTTCCATTTGGACAAGGCATTGCCGGCACCATTGCCCAGAGCGGCCAGTTGCGCATCATCGACAACTTGCAGGAAGCTGAGTTGTTCAACCCAATCCTGCGACAACGGGCCAGTTCCCTGATCGGTGTTCCCCTGGTGGTGGAACATCGCGTTATTGGAGTGATCCTCGTTTGTTCGCGAAAGAAAAGAAAATTCACCCAGGACGAAGCCGGGTTGCTCCAAATCGTCGCCGATCGCATTGCTCTTAGCATTGACCGGAAGCGGGCGGAGGAGGAACTTGCCGGAGTCGCTCAGCGCTACCGTTCGTTGTTTGACAACCTTGCCGAAGGCCTGGCCCACTGTCAGGTAATCTACAACGAGGCCGGTAACGCGGTAGATTTTGTCCCGCTGGACGTAAACGATGCTTTTGGCAAACTGACAAGCCTTGCCGAAGTAATTGGGAAACGGATTACGGAGGTGGTGCCGGGTATCCGGGAAGCCAATCCCAAATTGTTCACAATCTGTGGACGGGTTGCCTCTTCGGGACTTCCGGAACGGTTCGACTTCGAATTGAAGCCGCGCGGGACTTGGTTTTCCATATCGGTGTACAGCACTCGGCTAGGTGAATTTGTCGCCCTTTTCGACAACATCACACAACGCAAACGGGCGGAAGAGGCCTTGCGAACGAGCGAAGAACGCTGGGCCACTACATTGCAAAGCATTGCGGACGCTGTGATTTCAACTGACTCTGAGGGCCGCGTGGTGTTCATGAATGAAGTTGCCCAGAATCTGACGGGGTGGACTTGGGGCGAGGCTAAGGGTAGCCCACTGCACAGAATTTTCCATCTGGTGCAGGAAGTGACCCGAATCAGACCCGAAGACCCGGTTTCCAAAGTCCTGCGGCTGGGAAAAGTCGTAGGCCTCGCCAATCATTCCTTACTGGTTCGGCGCGACGGCAGTGAAGTACCGATTGAGGATGCCGCGGCGCCCATCCGAGATCCTGCCAAGGAAAACCAGATCGAAGGCGTGGTTCTTGTCTTTCGCGATGTTTCTATTCAACGCAGAGCGGAGCAAGCGGTAAGAAATAGCGAGCGCCTTGCTACCACGGGCAGGTTGGCGGCAACCATCGCTCACGAAATTCACAACCCGCTCGACACCGTGGCCAACTTGCTTTTTCTGATGGAGCAGGAAACCGAGTCTGCAGACGTGAAGCTAAAGCCTATCGAAACTTCTACAGGAGCGGTACCGCCGGCAATTGGCGATCGGGAAGTGATGATTCCACGCTTGCGGGAATTCCTGGACATGGCTTCTCAGGAGCTTTCTCGTGTCACGCAGTTGACCCAGCAGATGCTGACTTTTCAGCGTGACGCCATTCGCCCTGCCCCCCTGAAGATAAAGGAAATCCTCCCCGGCGTCCTCGACCTGTACGACAGAAGAATAAAATCCTCAGGTATCCGGTTCGAGAAAGAAATTGAATTTGACGGAGAAATTACTGCTTTGCCGGGAGAGATGCGGCAGGTCTTCGCCAATTTAGTGAGCAATGCCATTGACGCCGTCGCAACGGGTCTTGGATTCCAGCTAGCAGCGTTCGGACCGCAGGTGAGTACTGGTCAAAGACCTGTAATGAAAGATGGCGATTTGCGGCACGCGACCGCAGATTCGGGCCGGATTCGCCTGCGCACTCATCCTTCGCGCGAGTGGCGAACCGGCCGAGCCGGATTGCGGGTCGTCTTAGCTGACAATGGGCCGGGGATTCCAGCGGGAATTCGAGACAGGATCTTCGAACCGTTCTTTACCACAAAAGGTGAGAATGGAACCGGATTGGGCCTGTGGGTTACGTCAGACATCGTGAGGAAATATGGCGGAGCGATTCGAGTGAGAACCACCACTCGACCGGGACGTACCGGCACCTGCTTCTCGGTCTTCCTGCCGATCCATGAACAAAGCGAACCATAGGAAGGCCGTTTTACGTTTCTCGTTACCGGTCATACATCTCGCATTGCCGGCGGCGCACCGTAACCATAAGATGTGGACCGCGAAACGGGAAACGCATTAGTGGATATCGAATTGCTCCTGGTGGAGCAGCGCGTCCGGCTTAACCAGGACCGTGCGCCCGGTCAATTCCTCAAAATCCTGCAACCACTTGCCGTTATCTGCCTTAATTGCTTTGGCGATTTCAGGATTTACTCGAAGATTGACTACGTCGCTATCCTCAAAATGACGCCGCATTTTGCGCAATTCTGTGTATATCTCATTGCAGATGGTGACAACCGACTTTACCAGGCCATTGCCGCTGCAGTAAGGGCAGGGGATGCTGAGTGTTCGTTCCAGTGATTGCTTAACTCGCTTACGGGTGAGCGCCACCAGGCCAAAATCATTGAAAGCGAGAACTTTGGATGGCGAACGGTCGTAGCGCAGGGCTTCCTCGAGGGCCTGCATCACTCGCTGGCGGTTCTTGCGTTCATCCATGTCAATAAAGTCAATTATGATGATTCCGCCCAAGTCCCTCAATCGAATCTGGCGAACAATTTCCCGGATTGCATCGACATTGGTTTTGACAATGGTGTCTTCCAGGCGTGCCGTCTTGCCAACATACTTGCCGGTATTCACATCAATCGCCACCAGGGCTTCGGTTTGATTGATGACGATGTGGCCGCCGCTCTTCAGCCACACCTTCGACTTAAGCGCTTTGTTCATCTCCTCCTGTATGGCAAACTGCTCGAACAGCGGCGCCTCCCGCGTGTACAGTTTGACCCGGCGCACCAATGCGGGCTGAAAGCGATTGGCAAAGTTGAGGATATGTTCATATTCGCGCTCGCTATCTACCCAGATCTGCGAAAACTCGGCGCTGACCAGGTCGCGCAGGATGCGCTCAACCAGGTTGAGGTCGTGATAAATCAAGGCCGGCGCCTTACCATTGTCGGATCGCTGCTTGATCTGCTGCCAGAGGTTCTTCAAGAAACGAATGTCGGCCCGCAATTCGTCTTCGCCGACTCCGGCCGCGGCCGTGCGGACAATAAAGCCGCCGCGTCCACCCTCACGCTCGCTCAGCATAATCCGCTTCAAGCGGAGTCTCTCATCTTCTCCCGTGATCTTGCGCGATACTCCAATGTGGTTCACGGTAGGCATGTACACGAGGAAGCGACCAGGCAAAGCGATATGGCTGGTAATGCGCGCCCCTTTTCGCCCGATTGGTTCCTTCGCAATCTGTACCAGCACCTCCTGCCCTTCCTTGAGCAGATCGCTAATCTGTACGGTTTGGCGCGGCGCCTGGTTTCGGCGCGGCATTACGCCTCTTCGTCCGCGACGAGCGGGAAAGGGACGGGACCGGTCGCCTGGTTGCCGCGCTGGACCGTACGAGCGTTCACTGCGAAAACTTGAAGTACCGCTGGGCCCGCGCATTTCGGCGCGGCTGCCCTCCGCCTCATCGATCGGATCGCCCGAAGGTATATCGAGCCATTCCCTGCTATCGACTGATCCGTCCTGCTCTATAACCTCATGCTCTTCAAAAGCCAAGTCCTCGTCGAAGTCGGCCGCCAGTTGTGCGTCATCGGAGGCCGCTTCTCCAGCGTCC
>JBEKOS010000050.1:0-13912 GCA_049521535.1 Terriglobales bacterium
CCAGGTCGTACGTCTTAGCCGAAGCGAACCCCATGTCCCCGGTGCACAGCAACATCACACGATAAGGTAGACCAAGCCTCTGCAGGACCTCCTCAGCATCGCGCGTCAGCCTCTCATGTTGTTCGTTCGATTCTTCCGGACGCGTAAATTTGACCAACTCCACCTTCTGGAACTGGTGTTGTCGGACGATCCCGCGCACGTCCTTACCGTAGCTGCCGGCCTCGCTACGGAAACAGGGAGTGTATCCAGTGAGCGACAAGGGAAGTCGCGCCGAATCAATACTCTCTTCCCGGAACAAATTGGTCAGCGGCACTTCTGCCGTCGGAATAAGCCATAAATCTTGGCTCTCGCACTTGAACGAATCCTGGGCAAACTTGGGCAATTGTCCTGTGCCATACATTGAAGCTGAGTTCACCATAAACGGCGGCAGGACTTCCGTATAGCCCTGCTCGCGGGTGTGTAGATCGAGCATGAAGTTCGCCAGGGCACGTTCCAGGCGTGCGCCCAGGTCCCAATACACTGCGAAGCGCGCACCCGAAATCTTTGCTGCCCGCGGGAGATCGAGCACGCCGAGCTGTTCGCCAAGTTCCCAATGTGGTTTGGGAACAAAATCGAATTGCGGTTGAGTTCCCCAGCGTCGCACCTCGACATTGGCATGTTCATCTCGGCCCACAGGTACGCTGTCCTGCGGCAGGTTGGGGATTCCGCTAAGTATGTCGCGCATGGCTGCGTCTTCGGTCTCGGCTTCCTTCGTCAGTTCCTCGATCTGCTCACGCATCGCCTTGTTCTGCTCGATCAGGGCGGCGGCATCGCCTTTGCTCTTCTTGAGCCGAGCGATCTCCTCGGAGGCGCGATTCTTCTCGGCCTGAAGCGTCTCCGCCTGATGGATCGCTTTGCGGCGCCGGCCATCAAGCTCCCGGAAGTCCTTGAGCACCTCGGCGGGATCTATTCCCCGCTGGCGCAGCTTTTCTTCCACCAAATCGAAGTGATCTCTAACGAATCCAAGGTCAAGCATGGGAATATCGTAAACTACTTTTAGAATGCATCGCTTGCGAGTGTTGATTTGTGCAGCCCTGCTGCTGGGCCTTTCTGCGCCCCACGGTCTGGCGACGGCATACGACGGCCGCCCCAAACTCGTGGTCGTGGTTGTCATCGATCAATTTCGCGGAGACTTGCTGGAGCGTTACCGGCGGGAGTTTGGCGAGGGCGGTTTCAAGTTATTCACCGATCGAGGCGCAAACTTCACCGAATGCAATTACGACTACGCCAACACCCAAACCGCGCCCGGTCATGCAACCCTGCTTACTGGCGCCTACTCTGATGGCCACGGAATCCTGGCGAATGAGTGGTGGGATGCCGCTAAGAAACGGTCGGTCACCTCGGTGGAAGACGAATCTGTGCATATTCTGGGCAGCGATGGAGTTGGATCTTCGCCGCACAACCTATTGGCTGATACCCTCGGTGACGAACTCAAGCTTGCCACGCAGGGGCGGGCGCGAGTATTCACGCTCGCATTGAAGGACCGCGCGGCGATACTCCCCGGCGGTTTCAGCGCCAACTACGCTTTCTGGATCGATCGTGGTAATGGCCACTGGGTCAGCTCCAGCTTTTACGCCAAGGAACTCCCACCCTGGGTAAACGAATTCAACGGCGCCGGCCGTGCAGAGAAGTACTGGGACCTCGATTGGAAAGCCGCTGACGGCCATGTGCTGCGTTCCACCAAGCGCGACGCTGGCAAGACCGCAAGCTTTTACGAGTTGGTCGGCGCTACTCCCTTTGCCAACGATTACGAATTGGAGTTTGCCCGCGAATTAGTACTGCACGAGAAACTGGGGACCGGCCCGTTTACTGATTTGCTGGTCGTCAGCCTCAGCGCCAATGACATTCTCGGGCACAAAGTTGGACCCGACTCGCCCGAGGCCCATGCCATGGTACTGGCACTCGACCGCCAAATCGGAGAATTCTTCGGCTTTCTGGGGCATCAGCTAGGGCTGGCGAGCATTTGGGGTGTCCTGACCGCCGACCATGGCATTGCCCCGCTGCCCTCCTTTGCCGCTGGTTTCCGCCTGCCCGCAAGAAACCTCGATATGGCAGAATTACAACGAAAGCTTAATCAGGAACTATCCTCGCGCTTCGGGCACAGCGAGTATTTATCACTGCTAGATTGGCCGAATGCTTTTCTGAACGAGGCGGCCTTTCAGAGTGCCCAGGTGAAGGAAGCGGATGCGGAGCGTGCCGCCGGCGACGCCCTAAAACAACTCGGTTTGCGTGGCTACTTCACGCGGTCGCAACTGGAAAAGGGCGAAGTGCCCGCTACTGACATCGGACGCAAGTACCTACATAGCTATTCTCCTTACGGAGGGTGGTACGTGCTGGGCTATCCCCCTCTATTTAGTGTTGGGTCCAAGAGCGGGACCGACCATGGAACTGCGTATTCCTACGACTCGCATGTGCCGATGGCCTTTTACGGACTTGCCTTCCAAACGGGTGTTTATCGCACTCATTGTGAGCCCGTAGATTTGGCAGTGACACTGGCATCCCTGCTTGGCATCAATCCTCCCTCCAATGCGATCGGGCGTGTATTGACCGAGGCGTTGGCACCGCATCTGCCGATCCGGTCACCGTTATCAATGGAGGACTCTGAGCGCCCGCTCCCACTCCCGCCGGCACAATCCCGGCCGGGCGCTTCTCCTACCCCGGAGCCTCGGCCATGACCCTAAAGGATCACCGACCCAGACGCGCCGGGCCGCTGGACATGTCCGTGAGCTTTTGCGGCCTGAAGCTTCGGAACCCGATCATCGCTGCCGCCGGTACCTTCGGGTATGGTGTGGAATTTGAAGAGATCGTAAATCTGGAGAGGCTCGGCGCTTTTGTCGTTAAGGGACTGTCACGGGAGCCAATGGCGGGCAATCCACCACCAAGGCTGTTTGAAACTGCTGCAGGCATGCTCAACTCCATCGGCTTACAGAATATCGGCGCCCGGGCCTTCGTCGAGGAAAAACTTCCGCAATTGCGGAAGCTGAAGAATCCCGTGATCATTGCCAATGTTTTTGGCTATGCTCGAGAGGACTATGAAGCGACTATTCGTATTCTGAACGAAGGCGAGGGGATCGCCGCTTACGAGCTGAACGTTTCCTGCCCGAACACCAAGCGCGGCGGTATGTCGATTGGCAGCGACCCTGTTCTTTTGGAGGAGGTAGTAGCAGCCGCCAAGAGTGCCTCCAGCCGTCCGCTGATCGTAAAGCTCTCCCCCAACGTCTCCAGCATCCCTATGATGGCGCGGGCTGCGCAGACGGCCGGTGCCGACGCCATTTCGCTGGTCAATACTTTCTCCGCCATGGCCGTGGACGCTGACACGCGACGGCCTCGCCTGGGAAACATCACCGGCGGCCTCTCCGGCCCGGCAATCAAGCCCATTGCGTTGCGCATGGTCTACGAAGCATCGCATTCGGTTGATATTCCGGTGATCGGTCTCGGGGGGATAACCACGGCTTCCGATGTCGCCGAATTCATGCTGTGCGGCGCAACGGCCGTGCAGGTTGGCACGGCCAGTTTTTGGGATCCCTGCGCCACGGAGAAGATCGTGGATGCTCTGGAAGGCTGGGCAGTCGAACACCGCATCGAAAAAATCACTGATCTGATTGGAGCGCTGGAAACGGAATAAATGTCCGCCGCGAATAAGCGCCGGGACGGGCAGATGATTTTAGAACTTGGATCATCCAAGCCGCTGCTTCGCTCCGCGAACCTTGGCCAGACGCGTACGATCTACAACGGGGTGGAGTACAGCCGGCAGGCTCGCAGGCCGGTCCCTTTCTTTCTCTTTGGCCCTTCTTCTCTTCACGCTAAGATTAGAGGATGCGCGTGCAGGCATTTTTAGTTCTCGCACTCTTGTTCGCACCGGCTTTCAAAGGCCAGAGTCAAGAAAACCCAGAAGTCTGGGTTGAAAAGAACGAGGTGTGGAGAGAAACTGCTGCGGGGCCGCGACAACTCACTCATGACGGAACGACAAAAAGCTTGGCTGCGCTTTCGCCAAACCAAAAGCGGCTGGTCTATCTCGTCGGGGACTGGTCATCGGATGGTGAGCCTCCGAAAGATGTGGTTGTGGCGGATGGTGACGGTCAGGCGCTCCGACACGTCGTTCCTGATGGCTATGTGCCGGGAGAATTCGACAAGCTGGAGTGGATTGACAATCAGCGGATCGGGGCCATGACTTGTGGTCATGCGAACTGCATGTACTGGATTTTGGACGCGGACTCAGGAAAGACGCTTAAAGTCATGCAGGGAGGTTTCGACTTTGTCTGGTCGCATAACCGCAGGTGGGTTGCGCGGAGGTTTGAAGCCGACATCTATGCGCCTGACGGAAGTTACGAAGCTGAATATGACTGTGTGGTGCTAGATGAAAAACATATCTATCCCCCCTACCAACCTGGACAAAATCGGCAACTGGAGCAAGGACACACGGTCGGAGAATTTGCTTGGTCGCCGCACGACATTTGGCTCGGCTTTACAGATACGGTTACTCCCGAAGGTGACCCGTACGTTGTGCTCGTGAGTCCCGCCGGGACGGTATTGCGCGACACCGTGCCTGTGGATGTTCAATACGACGCGATAATCGTATGGGATGATGACTCGCATCTGCGTTTGCTTACGGGTGGTCGTTCCTTTAACTTCATCGTTGTTGGCAATGAAGTTCACGAAATCAAGATACCCGAAGGGAAATAACGGTTCGGAGAAACGGACAAGCTTGAGAGTCTGTCGGAAAGAAACTCGGACTGGGCCGACTGGCCCGCCCAACGAGCTTGCCGTTGGGCGGGAACAAGTTTAAGTGAGATGCGGTTCTTACCGTTTTTGGACCTTAGGGCAAGATCGCCGAAGATAGTCAACGGCGACGTAGCAATATTCGTTAATATTTCCGATTTTCGTGATTATCACGTGCTTGTAACGTTCGCTCGCACCGCCGCATATCTCTTCTGGGCAATCGATATCCAAGAAGGCGCCCATAACGAACTTGCCGCGTTCGTTTTCCGGCACGAGTTCGCTCAGCAAAGGGTTCACTTGCTGGTCAGTTAGCTTCTCCGTGGATTCCGTGCATTTTGCAGGCGCACTATGTGGAGGGCGCAGCAGAATCGTGCAGAGCCGCCCACGAGAATTGAACCTCTTCGTTACTGACACTCCGCTTCCCGTGACATACGTTTCGGTCGGGTCATGCTTGACATTCTCGGTGTTATTTGTCTGTCCGAACGTGAAGCCGATTGCTGCAAGGAGGACAAAGCAAGATACGGTTCGAGTGCTCATCCTCACAATTGTCGCCATTATGCCCTCGGTATTCCTGCTGGTGAAAGCCCATCGCGTAAGTTGCGGAGGCGCGGATTTCAAAAACGCGCTACTGGTTGGTCCCTAAGCCGCTGAATCGGAAGGGCTAAAAAGCTGGTCGGGACGGACAGGTTTGAACTAACTACTATCTACCGCCCCCTATGTTTTGGCCAATTTTTCCCGCAGCTCTTCCGGAATGCGCTCCCGAATCTGCGCCGGCAGCCGGTCATGAACGAGCCGGGCATACGGGAGGGCGGCGTCGGCCATCACCAGAGGCGCCGGCGTGACAACGGCCACAATCAACCAAACCAGTAGCGACAGGAGAAATCCGCCGACAGCCGCAACCTCCAGGATGAAGGCATGCCGCGGCTCGAAATAATGTAAAGCGGCAAATGCAAGCAGAAACGCACCGGCCGAGAGCGAGGCCAGCACAATCAGCGAAATATCAATGGTACGATGCAGGCGGCGCTTGCCGCGGCAGTGCTCGCACTCGGCAAAATGTCCTTCGTAGTCGGCGCGCATTTCGGGAGCAATGCCGGAAATGTCATAGCGCCAGCCCGCCAGAATGCTCCCCACTACGCGATCAACACACTTTTTCCTCATTTTTCCACAGGGCCTGAGGCCCGACTTCACCGCTTGGACAACTAAGCATTGACGAATTCTTGCATCCCTACATTGTGATGGATTCCAGCGGCTGATGTTGCGATGCTAGAAATAAGCGGTTTTCCAGCAGGTCGCTGTGCCCCGCCAGGGCATTTTCGGCTTCGCGCCGGGCGATTTCCGGGTGGTTGTTGCTCTCCGAAATGTGCGCGAGAATCACAAACCTGGCAGCCCGGTCATATTCCGTACTCAAAAACTCCGCCAGGGCGGCATTCGACAGGTGCCCCGTGCGGCTCATCACCCGCTGCTTGACTGCCCAGGGATATGGCCCGACGCGCAGCATCTCCAGATCGTGATTGGATTCAATCATCAGCAGATCGCAGCCGCGCAGATGCTCGGAAACATTGCGGGGCATGTAGCCGAAGTCGGTGACTACCGCCGCCTTGATTCCTTCGGCGAGAAACGTAAAGCCCACGGGATCGGCACAATCGTGCGGGATGGTGAATGGCATCACGCTGATATCGCCGATGGTCAGGCGAACTCCTGCGGCAAAAATCTCCACGCGTTCGAGCCGGGGCTCGGCCTTCATCTTTTCGCGCAGATAGCAACGCCAGCCCTGGAATGTACCTTCGGTCAAATACACCGGCACCTTCAACACGCGCGAAAGCCGCTCGGCGCCGGCAATGTGGTCGGAATGCTCGTGGGAGATAAATATTGCCCTGGTCTTATGGGGATCCACGCCGGCTGATCTCATGCGGCGCAACGTTTCCTTGCAGGAAAACCCGGCATCGATGATTACCTGTGTGTGAGAACTGGAAAGCACGGTGCAATTCCCGCCACTGCCGCTTCCCAGAACTGTCCATGTGACAGCCATAGACGCAGAATACACGAAATCGAAAGTTCGAAATTGGCAAAGTCAGAACGGAGGAACGTCAGCGCGAAAGGCTATCAGCCACCAAAAACTCCCGCAATCATCCGCCGCATCATTGCGCCGGCGTAGACACCCAAGAGAGCAGACACCAGTCCCGCCGCAAATGCAGCTTCGATCCGCCCCGTTGATACCAGCCCGCCTAGCATGCGCACGATAAGCACGGCCGCTGGAATCGATACTGCCAGCAGGGTGGCCCACAGCCACGGCTTACACGGTTCGGCGGCTCCCATCGCCATAGCGATGACCAGAACTAACAGCGCCAGGATCATCAGATCGAGAGTGGCGAAATAAAGGTAACCGCTGCCCAGGCCAAAGAGAATCGCCAGCAGTGCAAGAAACAGTTGCTTCACACTGGATGGATGCAGGACGCGGCTCAACGGAATCAGCCGCGTTACGCTTGCTTGGGTGCGGAAACGTGATGCCGCCGCGCCTTTACCCGGCCCTCAGTACTTATAGAACCCCTTGCCCGATTTTTTCCCCAGCCAGCCGGCATCGACCATCTTTACCAGTAGCGGGCAAGGCCGGTACTTCGGATCGCCGAGATCGCGATGCATTACTCGCATGATGTCGAGGCATACATCCAGACCGATGAAATCAGCCAGCGTTAGCGGGCCCATCGGATGAGCCATGCCCAGCTTGAAAACTTCATCCACTGCTTCCGCCGTGGCGACGCCCTCCATCACGGTAAACATGGCTTCATTTAACAGCGGCATCAGGACGCGATTGGAAACAAAGCCGGGAGCGTCGTTCACTTCAACCGGCGTCTTGTCCAGCCGGCGTGCCAGGTCCATGATGGTCTGAAAAGTCTCAAGCGACGTGGCCAGGCCGCGAATCACCTCCACTAGCTTCATCACGGGCACGGGATTAAAGAAGTGCATGCCAATGACTTTGTCCGGGCGTTTGGTGATGCCGGCAATCTTGGTGATGGAGATGGAAGAAGTATTCGACGCCAGAATAATCTCCGGCGGGCAAATTTCATCCAGGGAGCGAAACAGCTCTGCTTTGAGCTCGAATCTTTCGGTGGCTGCTTCGATAACAAGACCGCAGCCTTTGAGTTGCGTGCGATCCACTGTTGGCGTGATCCGCTTCAAAGTAGCTTCGCGGTCGGCGGCAGTGATCTTATTCTTGACTACCTCGCGTTCGAGATTCTTGCCGATGGCGCCCAGAGCGCGATCGAGGAAGCGCTGTTCAACGTCACAGAGTATGACGTCAAATCCTGACTTGGCAAACACATGAGCAATGCCGTTGCCCATGGTTCCGGCGCCGAGCACACCAATGGTCTTCAGTTCCATAAAGGCCCCCAGAATTGCGACTTTTCGCCGCGGAATTCCACGGATGGTCACGGATAAGGCAAAAGAAGAATCAGGACAAAAGATGGCACGTTTTTCTAATCAGCGTCTATCCGCGTTAATCTGCGGCGGAAATTCTTGTGACTTACTTTTGCGCAGGCACAAGAGCTTTACCCGCAACTTGCAAGCGCACGTCGGCACGGCGCAGGGCCTTCAGGGCGCGTGCAACATCAATCTCGGTATTGCCGCTCTTGAGGCGATCTTCGGCGCGTCGCTTGGACTCCTCCGCGCGGGCCACGTCGATTTCCTCGGGTCGCTCGGCAGTCTCTGCAAGGATGGTGACCTTTTCCGGCAGCACTTCAGCGAAGCCCCAGGCCACGGCGAGGTGCTCGCTGTGCCCATGGCTGCGATACGTGATCTCGCCCACGTCCAGTTCAGTGATAAGCGGAGCATGGCCCGGCATGACGCCAAGGTATCCCTGTTTTCCGGGTATCTGGATTTCTTCGGCGTCTTCCTTCACGACCAGCCGGTCGGGAGTCACAATCTCGAGTTGAAAAACATCGGTCATTGGTTGTCAGTCAGCAGTCGCCAGTCAAGAGTCGTTTGCCACCGGTGCTGGTGACTGACGACTAGCGACTTCTCCTATGCCGCCGCTCCCTGCAGCTTCTCCGCCTTTGCCAGCGCTTCGTCCATGGTGCCGACCATGTAGAATGCCTGTTCCGGAACGCTGTCGTGCTTGCCTTCAATGATCTCGCGGAAGCCCTTAACGGTGTCCTGAATCTTCACGTACGCGCCCTTCATGCCAGTGAATTGCTCGGCCACATGGAAGGGTTGCGACAGGAATTTCTGCACTTTGCGAGCGCGCGCCACCAGGAGCTTGTCATCTTCACTCAGTTCGTCGATGCCGAGGATGGCAATGATATCCTGCAAGTCCTTGTAGCGCTGCAATACCTGCTTGACGCCCTGGGCCACGTCGTAGTGGTCCTGGCCGACAATGCGCGCATCCAGAATGCGCGAAGTGGAAGCCAGCGGATCGACCGCTGGATAAATGCCAATCTCGGTCAGCGCACGGTTCAATACCGTGGTGGCGTCGAGGTGGGCAAAAGTGGTTGCCGGCGCGGGATCCGTCAAATCATCCGCGGGCACATAAATAGCCTGCACCGAGGTGATCGAGCCTTTCTTCGTCGAAGTGATGCGCTCCTGCAATTCGCCCATTTCCGTGGCCAGGTTGGGCTGGTAGCCCACCGCGCTCGGCATGCGGCCCAATAGCGCCGACACCTCCGAACCCGCCTGCGTGAAACGGAAAATATTGTCAATGAACAGTAGCGTGTCGGCGCCTTCCTCATCGCGGAAGTATTCAGCCACCGTAAGGGCCGTGAGAGCCACTCGCAGACGTGCTCCTGGCGGCTCGGTCATTTGGCCATAGATCAGCGCCGCCTTGGACTGGTCCGGTTTCCCAGGAACGATCACGCCAGATTCTGTCATTTCCAGCCACAAGTCATTGCCTTCACGGGTACGTTCACCGACGCCCGCAAACACGGAAAAACCGCCGTGCTGTTTGGCAACGTTGTTGATCAGTTCCATGATCACCACGGTTTTGCCGACACCGGCACCGCCGAACAGGCCGATCTTGCCGCCTTTAAGAAATGGCTGGATAAGATCGATGACCTTGACGCCGGTCTCGAACATTTCGGCGGTCGTTGATTGTTCGTCGAACCTCGGCGCAGCCCGGTGAATCGGCAAGCGGGTGGTTGCTTCGATTGGACCCAACCGGTCAACCGGTTCGCCAATCACGTTCATTACCCTTCCCAGGGTGCCGCGGCCGACCGGAACGGAGATCGGGCCGCCCAAATCAATCGCGTTCATCCCCCGCACCATGCCGTCGGTCGGTTCCATGGCAACACAGCGCACTCGGTTTTCGCCCAGGTGCTGCTGCACTTCCAGAATCACATTAATAGGCGCCGGCACCTTAAAGCCGTCGCTGGTAACCCGCAGCGCCTGATAGATGGGCGGCAATTTGCCTTCGCCGAACTGGACGTCTACCGCCGGCCCGGAAATTTGGATTAAGTGTCCGATGTTTTCCATAAGAACAGCTCTCAGTTATAACTTGTCAGTTCGCAGCTAAAACCAAAACCTAGCACAGAGACACGGGGTCGCCAAGAAGGACCAGAAGGCGGGAATCGCTGTCTACTTGCGCATGCCTCGACTGCTTGTCGCCGCGTCTCCCCGAGTCTTTATGTCTTTTTCTCCTCTGTGTCCTCCGCGTCCTCTGCGGTGAAATGGTTCATTGAGCAGCGGCGCCGCTCACAATCTCAATGATCTCCTTGGTAATTTTGGCCTGGCGCACGCGGTTCATGGCCAGGGTCAGCGAGTCGATCATGTCGGTGGCGTTGTTGGTAGCCGAATCCATCGCCGTCATGCGTGCGGCGTGCTCCGCCGCCACCGACTCCAACAGAGCGCGAAAAATGTCGACAGAAACGTATTTTGGCAACAGCGCGCGGAACAGTTCCTCCGGCGGTTGCTCGTAAATGTAATCCACCGGGCGGGTTGCGAATTGCGACGCCATTTTGTCAATCTCCGCCGTGGAAGGCGCCTCAGGCTTCACTCCTGCCGAGATCGCCGCCTCGGCCGCGCGCTCGCGCTCTTCCCGCGTGAGTTCATGTGCCTGACGGACATCTGCGACGCCAATTTCCTTGATTGGCAGAATTTCGCTCACCACCAGCCGCTGCGAGATAACAGACTTGAATTCGTTGTAGATCACAAACACGGCGTCGATGCTGCCATTGGTATAGCGATCGATTACGTTCTCAGCCAATTCGTTGGCGTCGCCGATCGTGATCCGGCCCAGAATGCCAACGTGCTCGCCTACAATCTGCACCGCCCCCGCGCGTTGCGGCGCGTCGGGCTGCCCAACGGGGAAGCGCCTCCGCAGAAAATCGCGGCACTTGCGGCCCACGCAGATCACGTCGATATTTTTCCCTGCTCTCGATTCCAGAAATTGCAAGGTCGCTTTGTTTATGTTGGTATTAAACGCGCCGGCTAGGCCCTTGTCGCCACTGACCACGATCAGCAGAATATTGTTCTCTTCGCGCCGCTCCAACAGCGGATGCCGCGCCGTTCCGGTTTCCGGATCGTAGATTTCGGCGCGCGCGACCAGCGACCGCAGCACATTGGTCAGCATCTGCGCGTAAGGCCGCGACGAGAGCGCGCGGTCCTGCGCGCGGCGCAGCTTTGCCGCCGAAACCATTTTCATGGCCTTGGTGATCTGCCGCGTGTTGCGCACGCTGCGGATGCGACGCCGGATATCAAGGATGTTGGCCATACAATAGCTTTCAGCGATCAGCTTTCAGCAATCAGCCAAATGCGCCACTATTTCTTGCGGTCACCTGCCACCTTATTTGTCAAGCCAGTTAGCATGCGCTTCACTTCTGTGACACCGTCGTTCAGTTCGCTAAATTCCCGGTCTGCCAACAACCTTAGGTCATGGGCAAGCAGAAGGTGATACTCGAGTTCACTCGCCGATCCCGAAGCTATCTGCAAGAAGCGATGAAACTCATTACTCCCGTCTCTTCCACAGCCCTCCGCGATATTGGCGGCAATCGACGCGCTGCATCGTCGAATTTGGCTCGTCAGGCCGAAAAGCTCGTGCTTCGGAAATGCTGCAGTCGCTTTATACGCAGCCAGAGTCAACTCATGCGACTTTTGCCAAACCTGAAGCTGCCTGAAATCCCTCATACCTTTGCCGGCTGATAGCTGACTGCTGATCGCTGACTGCTATGCTCTCGCCGCCAACTTCTTCTCAGTAAGAAAGCGGTCTTTCGCTTCAGCAATAACCTTGGACATCTCCGCCTTCAGGTTATCGTCGAGCACCTTTTTGTCTTCAATCGTCTTCAGCAGGCCGGGATTCATCGTGTCTACGCTCTCATACAGCGCCTTCTCGAAGGCACGGCAGGCATCGACCGGAATATCATCGAGCGCACCGCTGGTGCCGCCAAAGATGATCAGAATTTGCTTTGAGAACGAAAGCGGGCTGAACTGCGGCTGTTTCAGGATTTCGACCAGCCGCTGGCCGCGGTTCAACTGCGCCTGCGTGGCCTTGTCAAGGTCGCTGCCAAATTGTGCGAACGCCGCCAGTTCGCGGAATTGCGCCAATTCCAATTTGAGCGTGCCGGCAACCTGGCGCATGGCCTTGATCTGCGCGTTGCCGCCAACGCGGCTTACCGAAAGGCCCACGTTTACGGCCGGACGGATGCCGCTGTTGAAAAGATCGGATTCAAGGTAAATCTGCCCGTCCGTGATCGAAATGACATTCGTTGGAATGTAGGCGGAGACGTCGCCCGCCTGGGTTTCAATCACCGGCAGCGAGGTGAGGGAGCCGCCGCCATTCTTGTCGCTGAGCTTGGCGGCGCGTTCCAGCAGGCGCGAATGCAGGTAGAAGACATCACCCGGATAAGCTTCGCGGCCCGGTGGCCGGCGCAGCAGCAGCGAAATTTCGCGGTACGACGCGGCGTGCTTGGAAAGATCATCGTAGAACGTAACGGCATGGCGTCCGGTGTCGCGAAAAAACTCGCCGATGGCGCACGCTGCATAGGGAGCGATGTACTGCATCGGCGCCGGTTCTGAGGCGGAAGCGCTCACCACAATGGTGTACTCCATGGCCCCGGCGTCTTCCAGAATCTTGACGACCTGCGCAACGCTGGAACGCTTTTGCCCAATGGCGCAGTACACGCAGACCAGATCCCGGCCCTTGCTATTGATAATCGTGTCCAGCACAATCGCCGTCTTACCGGTCTGGCGGTCGCCGATGATCAACTCGCGCTGGCCGCGTCCGATCGGAATCATGGAGTCGATGGCCTTCAGCCCGGTGGCCATGGGCTCGCGCACCGGTTGCCGATCAATGACACCGGGCGCCAGCCGTTCCAAGGCGTTGAACTGGTCAGTGACGATGGCGCCTTTGTCGTCGATCGGCTGGCCCAAGGCATCCACCACCCGGCCAATCAGTGCGTCTCCCACCGGCACGCTGATGATTCGTCCGGTGCGCTTGACCTGATCGCCTTCCTTGATCTCGGTGTAATCGCCCAGAAGCACGGAGCCGACCTGGTCTTCCTCCAGGTTCATGGCGATGCCGTACACGCCGTGAGGGAATTCGAGCATCTCGCCCGCCATGACTTTATCGAGCCCGTAGAGGCGCGCAATGCCGTCGCCCAGCGTCATGACCGTGCCCACTTCATCCACCGCAATACGGGACTCGTAGTGCTCGATCTGCTCGCGGATTAACTTCGTGATTTCGTCTGCTTTGATTTGTGCCATAAGAACCAGTAGTCAGTAGTTAGTCGTTAGTAGCTGGTAAAACCTCACTGCGAATGCAACCCGCAGGTGCAGTTACGAGCTGCTAGCTACCAGCTACTAGCTGCTCCTTCATCTTTCGCAATTGGCCGCGCAGCGAGCCGTCGTAAATGGTGCTGCCCACGCGCACGACCGCGCCACCCAGCAAATTTCCGTCCGTATCATAATGCGCCCGCACCTTGCGGCCGGTGAGCTTCGCCACTTCCAGTTCCAGCGCCGATCGCTGTTCCGGCAGCATTTCGCGCGCGCTGGAGATCCTGGCGTCGACGAACCCCAGCCGCTGATTCAACTCGCGGTCAAATTCACGGGCAATGGCGGGCAGCGCCGACATTCGGCCATGCTCGATGAGCACCGCCATGAAATTTCGCATTGGCGTCAGAAACCCGGCGCGCTGGGCAATTGCCGTCAGTAACCGGTTCTTTTCCTCATGCCG
>JBEKOS010000051.1:0-13906 GCA_049521535.1 Terriglobales bacterium
GTGCGGCGAAACCGAGGAAATCTCGCGCCTGCTGGCCACCGTAAAGCGCCTTGAGGTAAAGCTGATTGCCATGACTGGCGAAATGAGGTCGACTTTGGCGGAGGCCGCGGATGTTTCCCTGGATTGCTCCGTCGCTCAGGAGGCCTGCACGCTTGGGCTTTCTCCTACCGCCTCCACGACGAGCATGATGGCTTTGGGAGACGCGCTGGCCGTGGCGCTTGCGGAAAAACGGGGCTTCAAGGAACAGGACTTCGCTGACCTGCATCCCGGCGGCAAGCTCGGCAAGAAACTGGCACGCGTAGCTGCTCTAATGCATTGCGGTGATGCTCTGCCGCAAGTAGCGCCGGGAACACGCATGCCCGACGTAATTTATGAAATGTCGCGCAAGGGGCTCGGAATTGCAACCGTAGTCGATAACAAACGCCTGCTGGGCGTGATCAGCGACGGCGATCTCAGGCGACTGCTGGAACGACGCGGCAAAGATATTCTCGATCTGACGGCCGCCGAGTGCATGACGCCGAAGCCGCAAGTGATTCATGCCCATGAGTTCGCCACCGCCGCCCTGCACATCATGGAACAGAGGAAAATCACTTCCCTGCCCGTGGTTGATTCCGAAGGCCGGCTGCAAGGCATCCTGCATCTCCACGACCTGTGGGGCACACAAATGGTCTAGGAACCCGCACCCGCCAGCCCCAGTTCCACCGCCACCGACCTCATAGCCTCAATGCAAAAGCAGATGTGTTCCTCCAAATCGACACCAAGTTCCTTGGCACCATTGAAAATGTCCTCGCGACTGACGCTGCGGGCAAAGGCTTTGTCCTTCATTTTCCTCCGTACCGACTTTGCGTCCACTTCGACCAGCGACTTTCCCGGCTTGACCAGTGCGACCGCTGCAATAAAGCCCGCCAGTTCGTCACAGGCGAAGAGAGCCTTCTCCAGGAGAGATTCGCGCGTCACTCCGGTATAGCTGGCGTGTGAGAGTATGGCCCGGCGAATATCCTCTGGCCAACCGCGCTCCCGCAGGATCGTTTCGCCCTTAAACGGATGTTCGTCCGCCGAAGGATGCTTCTCGTAATCGAAATCGTGAATGAGACCCACTATGCCCCATTTCTCGTCGTCCTCCCCAAATTTCCTCGCGTAAGACCTCAGGCAAGCCTCGACCGCAATGGCATGTTTTCGGAGACTTTCCGATTGGGTGTATTCAATTAGTAAACTCCATGCTAATTCTCGATTCATCGGATTTGGTTCCTGGTTTTCTCCACTTATTTCAGGCTTTTATACCTGTTTTCTCCGTTTTCTCCAAAAAGGACTTGACTTCTGGAGCTGAATGCCGCACATTACCAGAAGCTTGGTAGTTACGTTCTGCGTAAGTACCGAGCCGGGAACCAGCTCTGGCACTCCCACAACCCAATGGCCACAACTCTCGCGTCCGTCGATGCACGTGAAGTAGTGAGATGTGATTATTGCCAAATGGTGCAATTCCGCACCCACAACGGGCAATGCCGCCGCTGCCGTAAATCCCTCGAACGTGAAGAGCCACCCATGCTGGTAATCCAGCCGGAACCCCCGCCGGTGGCCGTACCACCTCCGCCGGCACTCCAGGTGGCCAGTGCGATTCGCCTGCTTCGCCAAAGGAACGGCTACAGCCAGCGTCAACTGGCGATGCGCATGCAAGTTCCGCGCACCTATGTATCCAAGATCGAAAACGAGAAGGCAACCCCAACTCTTTCGTCCCTAGAGCGACTCGCGCGAGCGCTTGAAGTCACCATACCTGAACTCCTCAACGGCGGCCACCGCGAGGAGTCTAGTTTGAGCGAGCTTATGGCCGACGATTTCATCAATGAAATCGTCCAATACCTACATAAGCTGCAGCCGCTACAGTGGCAGAGTGTCCTCGCCCAAGTGCGGGACATGACTCTGCACACCAGGCGCAGCGCGTAAGCACGCAGTCAGCCCTCAGCTTTCAGCACTCAGCCACGACAAATTGGTTGAGTGCTGAATGGAGGCTTTTTGCGCCATAGGGATCCTCCTATTCCTGCCTGACTGCGCGGAAATAGCGATTGCAGGGTCCAGCTTGATCTTGCTGAGAGCTGACAGCTACTTTGAAGGACTTGTATAGTACCCGGCTCGGTGGCGCACGGTCATAGACGGGGCTATGTCCTTTCCCACCACGTCCACTTCAATTCGCCGGAAATCTGAATCCGCAAGCCGGTGCGCGGGATAGTATGCCAGCAGATACTGAGTCCGCAGTTCGTCGCTGATCCGATTGAACGCTTCGTTAAGGCGGTCAGTGGTGTCAGCATAGTAGTACTTCCCTCCGGTATCCGCAGAAATCTGGATAAGCGCGTGTTCTCCACCCAGGTCGCGACCGGCGCTGGCGGCAATGGGCACAATGATGATGCTGTAAACGATTGCCTCCGCTTCCTGAGCGGCCCGTAGCGCCTCCTGGTAACTGATCTTGCTCACGGTGTCGCCCCCATCCGTAATGATCACCATTACCTTTCGTCCCTGCCGGCGTTCCAGCGCCTCAGAGCCCAGGTATATGGCGTCATACATTGCTGTAGCGGCGCCGACCCGAATGTTGTTGATGCCGCGGTCAATGAGCTTCAAATCCGTCGTGAAGCCCACCACCTGCTGCACTGTCTCAGAGAACTCATAGAGAGACAGGCGGTCAATTGGCCGCATAATCGAGTGGCTAAACCGCCGCGCTGAGTCCAGTTCCAGGCGCAAGTCCTTGCGCGTACTCAAGCTCGTGTCCACCGCCAGAATGATGGATAGCGGTAATTGCGATTCGCGGTCGAATACCGCAATCTCCTCTGGATGGCCGTCCTCCAATATCTTGAAATTTTCCTTCTTCAGATTTCCTACGGGCGCGCCATTTTGATCGAGCACCGTGGCAAACACATTTACCAGCTTGACGTTCACTTTATAGGTAGGGCCCGTCTCGCGAGACTGGTCGCCTGGCTTCGGCGCCGTCGAGCCGGAAGCGGGCGGACGAGGAACGGCTGGGCGCGGCGACTGGGCACCGTCTTGCACGGAATTGCTACTCTCGACACCAGACTGCCCAAATACAGGCACAGCAATGGCCCATGCCAACAACAGGAGAATCGCTCGCAGCGCCCCAAAATGGAGGACTCTATCCGTTGCGCTAGGCGGCTTGAAACAGATAAACGCGGATTGGCAGCGGGGCTCGGCTGATCGTAATTCCGTCATCTTCAAATCCGCTTGAATCTGTCTAAATCTGCGGTTAGTTCCGTTCCCGGAAATGGATCTCCATCGGCCCAAACAGCGCCGTCTGCAAAATGCTCTTTCTTCCAGATAGGGACCGTTCGCTTCAAGGTGTCGATGAGCCAGCGGCAGGCTTCAAACGCGGGCCCGCGATGAGCCGCCACGACGACGATAAGCACGCTGGTTTCGCCAATCTCCAGCTTGCCCAACCGATGGATGACGGCCAATTCGCGAACCGTAAACTTATTCAACGCCTCGCCGGCAAGCTTCTCGAGTTGCTTCGCGGCCATTGGCTCGTACGCCTCGTAATCGAGAAATAAAGTCTCACGACCGCGGCTGTGGTTGCGTACGATACCCTCGAAGACAACGCAGGCGCCATCCGCAGGTTGTTTCACAGCAGCAATTATGGCTTCGCAATCAATGCGCTCCTGCACCAGCTTCGTTCGTGGTATCGCCGCTGGAGCGGGTAATCCGGCCGCGCCACCACTTACAGGTGGAAGCAAGCCAACTTCATCGCCATCATGCAACTGAACGTGTAGATTTGCATATTCCTGATTCACTGAAACTGCCAAGGATAGCATGAACTCCGGCACCCCATAGAGATCGCCGAACCGTACGAGCAAGTCTGACACCACCGCACCCGCCGGAAGCTCGATCGATTCGCTCCCCTGGCCCGCCAAGTCCTTCAGCATTCCGAAATACAACACGCAAACCCGCATGTGGATAGGATATAAGACAGCGAGGATTCTCGTGGACGGCTGTTCATTCGAAGAAGTAAGGTGATTACCGCCAAGAAATCAGGCGCTGGAGGGGACTCCCCGCCAAATGCGGCTGCGGGGGTTCCCGCCACTCTCCGGACCCGCACATGGTGCGGTGGAAAATTGCGGCACAACGATTCGCTCACGCTACCGGAACTTCTACTTCCTGGATTACCTGCTCGCGCTCGGCAGCGTCCTGTTTTTCTTCGGCCTCGCTGGTAGGCAGCGCCAGGCGCAGGACTTCGTCGATGGTGTTGACGTAGTGCACTTCAACGCCTTCGAGTTGCTCCGGTGTGATGTCCTCTTCCACGTTCAGGCGATTCTCTTTCGGAAAGAGCACATCGCGTACGCCCGCCCGCTTCGCCGCCAGAAACTTCTCTTTGACGCCGCCGATCGGCAGGACGTTTCCGCTCAACGTGATCTCCCCGGTCATGGCCATCAGCGGCCGAACAGGTTTGTTGGTGAGCAGCGAAACCAATGCGGTCACAATGGTCACCCCGGCTGACGGCCCGTCCTTGGGAATCGCTCCCGCCGGGACGTGAATGTGAATGTCATGCTCGGCAAAGAACGCTTCATCAATGCCGAGTTCCGTGGCGTTGGAACGCACCCAACTCAAGCCTGCCTGCATGGACTCGCGCATCACGTCCTGAATCTGTCCGGTGATCGTGAAGTTGCCTTTGCCTTTCATGGTCATGGCTTCCACAAAGAGGATGTCTCCACCCGCCGGCGTCCAGGCTAAGCCAACGACCACACCGGCTCGTTTGGTGCGCTCGGCAATTTCGGTGTCCACGCGGATTTTGGGGCCGCCCAGGAACTCTCGCTGTTGCACAATCTCCGGGGTCACCACCAGCTTGTCCGTTCTGCCTTCAGCGATGCGGCGCACCTGCTTCCGGCAAATGGTGCCGATATTCCGCTCCAGATTGCGGACGCCAGCTTCGCGCGTGTAGTAACGAATCACGCTGCGTACCGCATCCTCCTGAAAGTCGATTTGCTCTTTGGTAAGGCCGTTCTCATCGATCTGGCGCGGAATCAAATATTGAAACGCAATGTGCACTTTCTCCGGCTCCGTGTAACCTTGTAGCTCGATAATCTCCATGCGGTCGCGCAGCGGCTCGCTGATGGTATCGAGCATATTGGCCGTGGTGATAAACAGCACTTTCGACAGATCGAACTGCACATCGAGGTAGTTGTCACGGAAGGTGGAATTCTGTTCCGGATCCAGCGCTTCAAGCAACGCGGAGGCCGGATCGCCCCTCCAGTCGCGCCCCACCTTGTCAACTTCATCCAGCATGAACACCGGATCGTTCGTTTCCGCCCGGCGGATACCCTGGATGATCTGACCGGGCAATGCCCCAATATAAGTACGCCGGTGACCGCGGATTTCCGCTTCATCGTGCATGCCGCCCAACGAGATGCGCACGAATTTTCTTCCCAAGGCCCGTGCGATGGACTTGCCAAGCGAGGTCTTGCCCACTCCCGGCGGTCCCACAAAACAAAGGATCGGGCCATGCATGCTGGGTTTCATCTTCCGTACGGCGAGGTAATCGAGAATACGATCCTTTACCTTTTCCAAATCATAGTGATCGGCTTCCAGCACCTCGCGAGCTTTCAGGATGTCCACTTCGACGCCGCTCGACTTGGCCCAGGGCAATACCGCCAGCCATTCCACGTAATTGCGGGTAACGGCGTAATCCGCCGCCATGGGCGAGGTCTTGGCCAGCCGATTTAGCTCCTTCAAAGCTTCTTTCTTTACATCCTCGGGCATGCCGGCCTGCTCGATCTTTTGCCGCAGTTCCTCCACATCGCGCGTGCCCTCGTCGGCCTCGCCCAGCTCTTTCTGGATGGCCTTCATCTGCTCGCGCAGGTAATACTCGCGCTGCGTCTGCTGCACGCGGTCCTGGACTTCCGACTGGATCTTGTTGCGCAACTGCTGCACCTCAAGCTCTTTTGCCAGGTGCTGGTTGATCCTCTCCAATCGGATGCCAACATCGAGAGTTTCGAGGACTTCCTGCTTGTCGGCAGTCGAAAGCGAAGGGAGCGACGACGCCACGAAATCGACCAACCGACCCGGCTCTTCAATGTTCATCGCCACCGTCGACAGTTCGTCCGAAAGCGTGGGCGAGCCGGCCACAATCTGCTGAAACAGAGTCAGTACATTGCGCTGGAGCGCCTCCACCTGCGAGGTTTTTCCCGGCAGGATCTCGGCGAGCGAGTCCACCGTACCTCGCATGAAGGGTTGCAATTGGGTGTAATCCTTGATCTTTACCCTGTCGAGCCCCTCGGCAAATACAAAGAGGCTCTGGTTGGGCATCTTGACCACTTTGTGCACCACGGCGAGCGTGCCAATGCTGTAAAGGTCTGAGGGCTGCGGGGCATCTACCCGTGCCTCCCGCTGTGCCACCACCACGATGGTCTTATCGTCACCCAGGGAATTGATCAACTCCACCGAAGTCGGGCGTCCAACCGTAAGCGGCAACACTGCGTGGGGAAAGAGTACGGTATCCCGCACCGGCAATAAGGGAAGACTGCCGGAAGGCTTTTCTATCTTAGTCTCTTGCTTGGTCTCCTGCTTGTCTAAGTTACGGGAAGGATTAGACATTATGACTCCTTGAGTGTATTACGCTCAACCTTTAGATGAGAGCGACGATCAAACGATTCACTCCAGCCGTTTTTCCATTCTTAATCCGTCCAACACCCGGTCGTAATACCGAGGCAGTGTTTTGACGACCACATACCCTCGCCGCTTATAGAACGCAATTGCGCTTAGGTTGTCAACGGCCACTTCAAGATAGATACGATCGCAATCGGCTGCGCGCAGCCGGGATTCAATTGCGTCCATCAGCCTGGAACCGAGGCCCGCGCGCCGGGCGGGCGCACTAACATCGATGGTAATTATATGGCCGGCGCAGGCGCGCACCGCCGATGATCCGTTGGCGGCGGCACGACCGCTCTCCGCCACGACAAACCCGCAGATATTGCCTTGGACACTCTCCGCCACCAGCGCAATAGCACGAGGTCGAGAAAGGTAATGCATCAACTCATTGCGGGAATACGCAATGCCGGCCGGAAAGCACTCCTGATCCAGCTTAAAGAGTGTCTCAAAATCTGACTCTCGAAAATCGCGGGGTCGCGGCGAAGAGATGTTCTCAGTTGCAGCGGTAGCAGTGCTCTTTCCGGGCCTTCCAAGCACCGAGCGAGCATTAACTTGCTCCAAACCCGGACTGATGTCATTGGTCATGGACTCACAGCTTGACTAAGACGTCGTCGCCCTCGATCTCTAGCGGATACACGGGTATGGCAACTTCCGGGCGCTCCATGGCAGCGCCGGTTAACGGATCCCATCGCCAGCCGTGCCACGGGCACACGACCTTGCCGCCATCGACCATTCCCTGGCCCAGCGGCCCGCCACGGTGTCCGCAGACGTTATCCATTGCGGACAACTGGCCGTTCACGTTGGCGACGCAAATGGTTTTTTCGCCCAGGGTGAATTCCTTTGCTTCCCCGGGCGGCGGTAGTTCCTGCTTCGAGGCGATGCGTTTCAATTCAGGCATATTAGCTTCTAATCCGCATTAATGAGCGTTGATCAGCGGCGAACTTCTTCATTCAGCCACATACAAATTACCAATCTTCCGGGCAGCCTGTCACATCAAACCTGCTTGCCTCTTACTCACATGGAGACCGTCCCAAATCCTGTAGCGGCGGTTCCGCTCGCCTCGGCGCTGTACGACGCCTACCTGCACGATTTTTCCCGGGTTCGGAAATTCTTCTCGCGATCTCCCTGTCCACTCGATTGGCTGTCCGAGGAAGCCAGAAGTATTCATTATGATCCCGAACGGCGCGGTCGGGTAGCCGACATTCTAACCCGCCAGAATCAGGCGTTCGGCTCCTCGGAGAGCGTATTTGCCAATCTTACCCGCTTCCGCGCCGGCGCCTGTATGGTCGTGACCGGCCAGCAGGTAGGCCTGTTGGGCGGTCCGTTGTTCTCGATACTAAAGGCTATAACCGCGGTGCGGCTTGCCGCCGAAGCCTCCCGCTCTGGCGTAGATTGCGTTCCCGTGTTCTGGCTGGCCACTGAGGACCACGATTTGGCGGAGATCGACCACGTCGTGCTACCAGATCGCGAAGGCGTTCTGCACAAGGTGACTGCTTCCACGCCAACCCATAAGAACTCTCCGGTGGGAGAAATTCACTTTGGCGCGGAGGTCGAAGGTGCCGTTGAACAGGCTGCCGATTGGCTGGGAGATCCCGAGCTTGCGGGTCTCCTGCGTACCGCATACCACCCCGGCGCGGGATATGGCGAGGCCTTCGCGAAATTGTTTGCCGGAATTTTCCGCGAATTCGGTGTTATCCTCCTGGACGCGAATGACCCGGAACTGCACCGCATCGCCGCTCCAATTTTCGCCGCCTCCATCCGGCAAAGCAGCGAGCTCGATTCCGCTCTGCTCGCCCGAGGCGATGCCCTGCGAAGTGGCGGGTTCCACGAGCAGGTCAAGGTAACTCCATCGTCGACCCCGCTCTTTGCGTCGCAGGATGGCGCCCGGATTCCCATTCATCGCGCCAACGGCGGTTTTTTGATAGGAGCGGTCGCTCTCGACCAGGCCGAATTGTTGCGAAGAATCGAGGCCTCGCCGCAGCAGTTCACTCCCAACGTCCTGTTGAGGCCGGTAGTCCAGGACTATCTATTGCCCACGCTTGCCTATGTAGGAGGCCCAGCGGAGATCGCCTACTTCGCCCAGGCGGCCGTCGTATACGAAGCGCTACTGGGACGCATTACTCCCTCATTGCCGCGGCTTGCCGTCACCCTTGTGGAACCCCACATTAAACGACTCCTGGATCGCTATGGCTTGACTGCCGGCGACGCCTTCATCGACGAAGAGCAGCTCCGCGACCTGATGGCCCAGCGCACGCTGCCTTCGGACCTGACGGCTACTTTCGAGGCAGCGCGCCTGCAACTGCATGATTCGCTGCAATCGATAAGCAGCGCTCTCGGGCGGTTGGACCCAACCCTGGTACCGGCAGCGGCAAAAGCCGGGGCCAAAATGCGCCATCA
The DNA here is from genome assembly GCA_049521535.1 of Terriglobales bacterium. GTDB lineage: Bacteria > Acidobacteriota > Terriglobia > Terriglobales > Acidobacteriaceae > CAZUCM01. Next base: position 9,037 of record JBEKOS010000051.1, read on the forward strand.
GATTGATCGCCTGCATACCCGCACTGTCCATGCGGAGCTCCGGAGAAATGTGATTTTGGCGCGTCATGCCGCCCAGTTAAGTTCGGCGCTCTATCCCGGTGGCAACCTTCAGGAGCGAACGATTGGTGGGATATACTTCGTTGCGCGCCACCAAGACCTCCTGCGCCGCCTGTATGACGCCGCCTCGCCGGATTGCCTCGATCATCAAGTCCTATTCTTATAGCCGATAAAGATGGTTCAATGGCCCCAGCCCCGCGCCCAAAGGGTAGGCGCGAGCCATGGCGGCTCTAACATACTGCTTGGCAGCAGCCACGGCGTCCTCAATGTCCTTCCCCAGCGCCAGGTTGCAGGCTAGCGCGCTGGAGAATGCGCAGCCGGTGCCATGGGTGGCGCGCGTTTTCATGCGGGGCCCGCTGAAGTCTTCCTGGTGAAGGCCATTATCATCCTGAAAACTAAGAAGATCCATACATTCTGAACCGGCAAGATGGCCGCCTTTGATCACGACGATCTGGGCGCCCATTTCATGCAGCTTGGCCGCGGCGCTCCGCATATCAACCGGGCTGCAAACTGGCATTCCAGTCAGGACTGAAGCTTCCTCAACATTCGGAGTTGCCACCCGGGCGCGGGGCAACAAAACGTTTTTCAGGATCGCTAATGCCTCCTCATCGATCAAGCTGGTGCCGGTGGACGAAATCAGAATCGGGTCGAGCACCAGGTTCGGAGGACAGTGCCGCTCTACGTAGTCCGCAACCTCCTTGGCGACGTCGCCTGCTCCCAGCATCCCGATCTTGACGGCATTGGGCGGTAAGTCCCGGGACAGTTCCTCGAGAGCCGACCTTAGCTGCAGCGGCGGCACCGCAAATACCTCAAGTACCGCTCGCGTCGACTGCACCGTCAGGGCGGTGATGCACGATATGGCGTAGCAGCCGTGGGCTGCAATGGTTTTCACATCGGCCGTGACGCCTGCCCCTGAGGATGGGTCGAATCCGGCAATGCTTAGAACGATAGGAATCACGGATACTAGGCTAACAGGAGATTGCCGATTCCAGCGCGGCGCTCTTCACTGTCGCCCCTCCATCGAGTCGAGACACTGCCATCGCTGACCGCTCTTAATCCCGCATCGAACGGCCCTAAGAGAGCTCCGGAAGGAGCAGACAGCGTGCCCGAGGCAAGAACCAACATCATCACAACTTATTGATTCTTATAGACAAATATGAATCATCAGGATGAAAAAGCCGCCCAGAGGTTGACATTCGCGCTCCGGACTACATAGAATCAACAAATCCTAGGCCGCCTGTGGGGAACCGGTGGGAGCGGGCACACGTTGCACGCAAGTTTGGGATAGATAAACACCGAAGGTTTTCGTATGCGACCTGTGATAGTTCATATTTTGGCGTTTCTTGCTATTTGTACGGGGATAGCCGCCGCCCAGCCCGACAGCTCCGATTCCGGGGTTCCCGAAACTTCCTTTGCCTACACGGAAACACAGAGCAGGCCCTTCCAGGTCGGAACGGCCTCCTGGTACGGGAAGGGATTTGACGGCAAAAAGACGGCCAACGGCGAAACCTACAGCCTGTTTCAACTCACCGCCGCACATCGAACGCTCCCGTTGGGTAGCTTTATCAAAGTTACCAATTTGCGCAACCGCAAATGGGTAATTGTGCGGATCAACGACCGTGGCCCGGTTCGCCGGTCAAGAGTTATCGATCTTTCGTATGCAGCCGCAGGCCTTTTGGGTCTTCGCGGCCATGGAATCGAAAAGGTGAAGCTCGACCTCGTTGAACCTCCGCATCCGGCGGACGCGACGGTGGCGGAAAACCAGCCGCTTTCAGGCCTCCCGCACTAAAGCGGACCTCTTCGCCGATTCCCCGGCGAGAATCAGGTCTACAGCTTTTCACAGAATTCGCATGCCGAGCAGGATATGTACATCCCGCCGGGCACATTGCGTTCTCGATCTTTCACGCGCTTTACCACCCGGGTGGGTTTGCCGCACTTGGGGCAGTCGGTACTCTTGGTGGTATCCATGACCTTTTTACGGTCGGCAGTCTTGGCGATCTTTACCATTAAATAGGTTCTCCTCAACCTGATTCTAGCGGATTCCCCGCTTGCGTCTCGGACGGGTTGCCGTCTCGACGCTTTGGAACTTACCAATTACAAATTACCAATTGCCAGTTACGATATGCTTTTCATTATGCCTGAGCCAACGGGGAGCGTGCTGGAATCCGACCGCCTCGAGACCTTCCTCCTGGAAGTCACCGATGTAATCAACACCACGCTGGACGTGAACACTCTCCTGCTCCGGGTGGCAGAAATTGTCCGCCGCGTAATCGATTACCAGATCTTCGCGATCCTGCTGCTTAATGAGCGAACCCAGGAACTGCAAATCCGCTTTGCCATCGGGCACCCCCAACACGTGATCGACACTCTTCGGGTCAAACTCGGTGAAGGAGTGACCGGCCAGGCCGCGCTGCGCCGGGAAGCCGTGCTCGTGACCGATGTCGCCGACGCGGACCACTACATCGCCGGCGTGGCCGGGGTTCGGTCCGAGCTGGCGGTGCCGCTGATATTCAAGAACAAGGTTATCGGCGTCATCGACATTGAAGCTCCCCAGACCAGCTATTTTGGCGAAGAACACAAGCGCATTCTCACCTTGCTGGCCTCCCGTATCGCGGTCGCCATCGAAAATGCCCGCCTGTATACGCGCGTTTCAAGCCAGGCGAAATCGCTGAAGCTGTTGAACGAAATCGCCCGCGACGTGAGCTCCATCCTGAATCTGGACGAATTGCTGAAGCGCATTGGCGAAGAACTGAAGCGCGTAACAGACTACCAGATGTTCAGCGTGCTGCTGCTGGATCGCACCGGTGCCAAACTCGAGCCCCGGTTTTCCTTGCGCTATGGCGCTCGCGTGCAGGTGAAGCATGACATTCCTGTGGGCGCCGGGCTGGTTGGCTATGCCGCCCAGCACAAGGAAGCGGTAATGGTCGCCGACGTCACGCAGGACGCCCGCTACATTAACCTGAATCCTGACACCCGGTCCGAACTGGTAATTCCTCTCCTCTATCAGGGCAATCTTATCGGCGTCCTGGACATTGAACACACCAAGCGCGGTTATTTCCGCGAGCAGCATGTGCGCACTCTTTCCACGCTGGCGGCACAACTGGCGATTGCCATCGAGAATGCGCGCCTTTATGAAACGGTGGCCCGCCAGGAAAAGCAGATGGAGCGTGACCTGGAACTCGCGCGCGAACTGCAATTGCGGGTGCTGCCGGCCTGCTGCCCCAAGCTCCGCGCCGCCGAGGTCTATGTGCGTTTTCAGCCGGCGCGATTCATCGGTGGCGATTTATACGACTTTATTCGCTACAGCCGCGACCGCCTGGGCCTGTTCATTGGCGACGTGAGCGGCAAGGGCGCTCCGGCGGCTCTCTACGCCGCGCTGGTCAGCGGATTCCTGCGCTCACACACACGCGTGGAGCCCATCGCCGCCCAGATGATGGCAAGCCTGAATCATTCGCTCGCCGAACGCCCGGTCTCAGGACAGTACGTTTCAATGGTGATTGCCCTTTGGGACGACGCGCAGCGCCAGTTGCGGATCTCCAATTCGGGGCTGCCCCAACCCATCTATTGCCGCCAGGGCGTAATCGAAATGGTCGATGCGCGCGGGCTGCCCGCGGGGTTGTTCCCCCAGGCGGACTATGACGAATTGACCTACCATCCTCAGCCCGGCGACCTGTTCGTTTTCTTCAGCGACGGCCTGACTGACGCCTCTGACTCGAGGGGGAGGATGCTGGGGCGGTCTAGGCTGGAGGAAATCATCGCCCAGTACTGGCAGCGCTCGCCCAAGGAAGTTGTGAACGCCATATTTGATGCCGCCGCCCACCACGCGGGTGAAGCCGGCGCCTTCGACGATCAGACTGTGGTGGCGCTGAAGATCGGACCGCCAAGAAAAAGTAAGAGTTGAGATTTCAGAATTAAGAATTCGTACTGCTTGGAATCCGCGAGGGCCGCGGGCCTTGATTCTCAATTCTGAATTGTTCAATGTTTTCTCTGTGACTCTGCCTCTCTGTGGTGGATTTTTCCTGACATGTTCGAATATCGCGAAAACGTATTGTGCTGCGAACAGGTCCCGCTGGCAAATCTGGCAGCGAAGTTTGGCACGCCGCTGTATGTTTATTCCGCGTCTGCGATCCGCGAGCGCTATGCCGCCTTTGATCAGGCTTTCGACGGTGCGCCCCATAGCATTTGTTATTCCGTAAAGGCCAATTCAAATCTTTCCATCCTGAAATTGCTGGCAGTTCTCGGCAGCGGCTTCGATGTGGTTTCGGGAGGTGAATTGCAGCGGATCCTGCGATCGGCGCCCCAAGGGGCCCCGCAAATCGTCTTTTCCGGTGTAGGCAAAACCGCCGCAGAAATCGACGCGGCGTTGCGCGCCGACATCCTGTTGCTCAACGTTGAGAGCGAAAGCGAATTGGCGTTGGTGGCCCGGCGCGCAGCCCGCCTAAGGAAGAAAGCGCGAGTGGCGCTGCGCATCAATCCCGACGTTTCCGCAGTTACGCATCCGTACATCTCGACCGGACAATTCCAGCACAAATTCGGAGTGCCCGTGAGCGAAGCCCGAGGGCTTTACCGGCAGGCGGCGCGGGAAAAGTGGCTCGAAGTAGTGGGCATAAGCGCCCATATCGGCTCGCAGATCATGGAGGCCGCACCCTTTCGCGCATTGTCCCGCTGCCTGGTGGAGTTGACCCGAGAGTTGCGCGGTGACGGCATCCGTATCCGCTACCTCGATGTCGGCGGAGGCTTGGGCATTCCCTATGACGGCCCGGAATCCCACGCGCCCCTTGTGCGGCGCCTGGGTGCTTATGCCCGGGCCATC
>JBEKOS010000052.1:0-13674 GCA_049521535.1 Terriglobales bacterium
GCCTTGCGTGTTGCTTGCTTCCCCTGCACTGCAGAGAACGTGATTCGGAAGGTCGAAATTGGGATGGTTGAAGACGTTGAAGATGTCGGCGCGCATTTGCAGGTGGCGGCGGTCGCTGCGAAGCGCGAAGCTCTTCGACAAAGAGAAGTCGAGGTTGTTGAATCCGGGACCAGTCAACGTGTTCCGCCCTTCCGTGCCGAATAGAGGAAGACCGCCAGCCCCGGTTCCAGGATACGCAAAGGCACAGGGGTTGATCCAGTTAAGCTGCGTGCCGACCTGCGCCGGGCAGTTCGTCTGTCCCCCTTCTGGACCTCCCTGGAACGGATTGCCGACCAGGTTGGGACGCGCCGGATCGCCGAAAGCCAGCGCCGCGGTGGAACTGCCACCGCCCAGGGTGACGGTGAAAGGATTGCCGGTCTGCTCCGTCAGGATGCCGCTCGCCTGCCAATCGTCCAGCAGCGCCTTGCGAAATGCGGAGCCGTTAGCGGCAAAACGGTTCAGCGGCACGTCCCAAACAAAGCTCACCACCAGACGTTGGGCCGCGTTGAAGTCGGAAAGTCCCCTTTCGGCGCTCAAGTCCATCGAGTTCTGCGGAAGCCCGGAACCGCTGTTGCCGGCGAATACTGCGGACGAATCATCAATCGATTTCGACCAGGTATACGCTGCCAGAAAGGAAATGCCGTGGCTCATCCGCTTCTCTGAGCGGACCTGCAGGGCGTTATACGAACTGTTGGCTTCCGACTCGGCATAAAGAATCGAGGAATAAAATCCGTCGGCCTGGTATGGGTACAGACCTGTGACTGGACTCTGCTGATTGATATCACGCACGTCCGATAAGTGCGTGCCCTTGGAGCCGACGTAGGCCACATCGACCATCCAGTTGGGCTGCACTTCGTATTGCAGATCAAGGTTCCACTGCTGCACGTATCCGGCGCGAAAATTGGGCGAAATAGTATTGGCCTGTACCGGCGCCGCGGGCTGGGTGAGAATGTCCTGGACCGTACACAAGCCGCCCGGACATGTGGCCGGGTTTTGCTGGTACAAAGACAGCGTGTAGTAAGGCGCATTCAGCCTGGGAAAGATGCTTATTTGCGAGATTGGACTGTCGTAAAAGATTCCATACGCAGACCGAACCACCCACCTTTCCGACTTCAACGGCCTCCACGCAATGCCAATGCGGGGCATGAAATTCAAGAGGCTGGCTTGATATACGCCGCGTGGAACTCCATTCGTGCCGGCCTGCTGGTACTGGCAATCCGGTTGCGGCGTACAGGTTGCGGACGCCGGGGTCAGGATCGGTACGCTGAATTCGTTCTGCGCTTCCACGGGCGCTCCGTTGTATTCATATCGCAGTCCGACATTCAGCAGGAAGCGCGGCACCACATGGATGTCGTCCTGGATATAGGCAGCCATGCCCCAATTGCGCAGGCTGTTATTGGTATTGCCGCTCACGGCCACTGCGGCATCGGGCACTCCGGCCAGCAATTGCGCCAAAGCCAGAGTTGATGTCGAAGGACAAGTCGGTCCCGGGCACTGGCCGAATGCCTGCAGTATGCCGTATGCGGTATCCCCCAGGTAATTAAAGTCGCCCCGGGCCACATAATCGATGTAGTCGTCAATCCGCGTGTAACGGACTTCGCCGCCGATCTTGAACTGGTTTTGGCCGTGGGTCCAGGCCACATTGTCGGAGAGTTGAAGCGTCGTATCGACGCGGTTTTCCGGGTACTGGATCGGGTCGCCGATTCCCGCGAAGCCGCCCACGGCGATGTTGGGGAATCCCAAATCCACCGGATTGGTCAGCACATCGGGGTAGCCGAGTTCGGCGTTTCCATTTGTGCCGGAATTCTCCTGGAAAAATCCTGCACGATACCTGGTGTAGCCGAACCGTCCCTCGTTGACGGTGTTAGAGCCGAAGACTCGCGTCCAGCTCACTGCTGCATTCTGCCCACGAGCGTCCGTGTCGCTGCCGTAGCCGGGAAGATTGGTGAATGCGTTCACCGGATCAAAGGGAGCGAATTGGTTTTGGTTAAAGAATGAGTAGTGGATCGAAACGGTATCGGCGGCGTCCGGAAGTTCGTCCACTTTGGCGGTAACCAGATTCACAGCATTGCGCAGGAGGGGAGCAGACACATACGTGTTTGTTGCCCCGGAAGTACCTCCCACATTGGATTGCGGATAAATGTTAAACACGTTTTGTCCGGTTTGGCACGAAGGGTTGTAGGGGCACCCGAATAGCTCCCCCGCCAGGGCTTCTCCCTGTTGCCATTGCGCGGCGGTGGGCACCGTCGCTTCCTGGGTAATGGATTGCCTTTGCTGCAGGCCTTCGTAGGCGACAAAGAAGAACGTTTTGTCTTTGCGTATCGGGCCCCCAATTGTGCCACCGAACTGATCACGGTCATAGGGCGGAATGCCGCCACATTCGCCCGCGACGCTATCGGCGGTGCAGCCGGGGAAGTCAAAGTAATTTTTCGCATCCATATTCCGGTTACGGAGAAATTCGAATACATCACCGTGAAAAGAATTCGTGCCGCCTTTAAGGACGACGTTTACCTGGGCGCCGCTGTTGCGTCCGAACTCCGCGGAGTAATTGCTGGATTGGACCTTAAATTCCTGAATCGCTTCCACCGAAGGCAGCGCCGCATACTGATTCAGGTAAGGGTCGTTGTTATCCGCTCCGTCTAGCAGGAAGTTGTTGGACTGTTCCCGCCCGCCATTCACGCTGACTGCGCCACCCTCCGTTGAGTTTTCGGACCCTTCGGCGGGCGTCTGTGCTCCGGGAACGAGCAGCGTGAAATTCAGGAAATTCCGCTCGTTCAGCGGCAACTCGCGCGAATCGCGCCCGGTGATCACCTGGCCCATGGTCGAAGTATCGGTCTGGATAATAGGAGGCGTTGCCGTGATCTGGATTTCCTGTGTCGGTACGCCGATCACCAGCGGGAAATCGACGCGCACGGTCTGATCGACGTTGAGCGTAACCCCTGACGTGACGGCCTTTTGGAAGCCTTGCATCTCCACCGTCACCTGGTAATGACCGGGAGACAGAAGCGCGATCGTATAGTCACCGTCGCCATTGGTTTGCGTCTCACGAAGGGCGTTGGTCTCCTCGTTACGCACGGTAACGTGGGCCTTCTGCACTATGGCGCCACTGGGATCAGTTACGGTTCCGGTTATCGTTCCTGTAGGACCGGTTGCGGAAAGGAAGGAAGCAAAAAAGCTTCCAAGGAAGAGCACGACAAGAAACCTGCTTCGAACCATGGCTTGATATCCTCTTCATCGGTGGATTACAAGACGCTCGAGTTTCTTCACAATGAATTCACAATACTAAATCGCGGGCCACGCGGAAACCATAGTCGGCATATTGAAATTCCGGGGGGATACTGGAACGCGCCGAGCACCGCGAGATCTTGATGTGATGGCGCCACGAACCGCCGCGCGACGATCTTCTGGCTCCCGAAGCCGGCCCCCGGGGATTGCACTCAGGTGAGACGGAATAATAATCGGACTGAAACCAGTCGCTGCACCATTCGTGCACGTTTTCGCACATCTCGAACAGCCCGTACCCGTTTGGCTCTGACCGCATAACGGGTTCAGGGCCGCCGAGCCATCGCTCCGCGTAACTTGGCCGAGTATGCGGCGGGTCATCGCCCCAAGGAAACAAGGATCCTTCAAGCCCTCCGCGGGCCGCCCGCTCCCATTCGGCCTCGGTCGGCAGGCGAAAGTGGAACTGCGTTCTCGCCGACAACCATTCGCAATAACTTGCGGCTTCGAACCAGGAGACTGCGGTAACAGGCTGCGCCGGTTTATTGAAATTTGGGTCCGACAGATATGGTAGGGGCGGATGGCCGGTATCGCGAAGAAAATCGCTGTACTCGGCAACGGTAACTTGCGTGGCCGCCAACTCAAACGAATCTACCCAAACGCGATGAATGGGACGCTCAACGTCCTGCCCCGCCTCGCCGCCCATTTGGAACCAGCCCGCGGGAATGATCACAAGGATCGGCATGGAGCACGATTAAGTCTACGCAAACCGGTTTGAAATTTGCACGCGCGCCTATTCGTCCAGTGCTTTCTTTTGTTCGACGTCGGCGGAGTGATCTTCGTCATCGGACGAGCATTAATGTCTGTCGCCGCCGTGATTGCCCTCACTGTTCGCTTGTATCACGAAGAGCAGTTGCCATATGCTTATTCGACACGGAGGTGAGTGAATGAAACGAGTATTCCTGATGCTGCTTTGTGCTGTGGCTGCCATACCGGTTGCCGCCCAGGTCAAGAACGATGCCGGCGGCGACAAGAACCCTGTGGTAACCGCCGCGCGCAAGATCCTTGACCGACAGTCACGGAACTTGTCGCAAGCCGCCGACGAAATGCCGCCCGGCGATTATTCCTTCAAGCCTACGACGCAGCAAATGGCTTTTTCCGAACTGGTAGGACATATAGCTGAATCGAATCAATTCCTGTGCGCCAAACTGGCCGGAATGGAGCCGCCCAAAGAAGATGAGGGCGCCGCCAAAGCACCCAAAGAGACTTTGGTCAAGGCGCTGAAAGCATCGTTCGCCGTGTGTACTGCTACGCTGGAGAAGCTGGAGGATACGGACCTCGGCCAGCCCATCACCATGTGGGGCGGGCGGAGCGGCACCAAGGCCGCGGCTTTGTTTTCCCTAACCAACGACTGGGCGGACCATTATTCCGCTGCTGCAATGTACCTTCGGCTGAAGGGACTGCTACCGCCAACGGCAAAAAAGAATTGAGCAATTGGGAAATCGAGTAATCGCAGATTCGCAATGGCGTTCCCTCTTCAATTACCCCATCTTCGCGTCCCGAAGTATTTCCGCACGCCAATCGCGTTGTACCTTCCCCACGGCCCGTTGCTGCCCAGGTAGGCAGGTCCAAGATTTCCATCGATAGAGCCCAGACGGGTGAACAAGAAATGCTGGGTGGCGCGCACTTCGAAACCCTTGCCTACATAAATGGCGCCGCCCCAGTCATGCTCAATCCCGATCGGGTCGAAGGACCAGGTGTATAGCGTGTGGGGGATATTCTTTCCCATCACGAAGTGGCCTTCCCCAAAGAGCATAAAACGCCGCCAAATGCCCTTCCCAAAGGGGCGGGCTTCCACCGTGCCCCAGAACATATAGCGCCCGAAGGCGGTGCAGGGCGCATTCACCCCACCGTAATCTCCGGCGTTTGCGGCACAAATGTTCGGATCAACCTCATTGTGGGGAGGCGAAAGGTCGAACTGGGCGAATCCCCAAAACGTATCTTTGGGGAAGAACATTCGATTCCCCTCGGGAAGGGACGAATCCTGCGCCAGAACCGGCGCACTGCATGCCAGCAAGAGCAATACCCAAAGCAATCGCTTCATTCCGCCTCCAAGCGCATACGGCCGTGAGCCGTGGTCGAGTTTCGACCTTTGAATTTAGTAGCTGGTTCCCAAGTTAAACGGGAAATCGCAGGAATGTCGATACCGTGCCTGGCAATCATAGAGAAGGGGGCGGCTTGCTGAATCATTGCCCAGACTCTAAACTGAAATTTTGGCGAGGATTGCGCTTTCGAAAGGCTGGCGCGGCGACGATCGCAGTAACCAATATCCCAGTCTGGCTAATGTGGAAAGGATAGAGATCTGATGCGGCGGTTGCCAGTACTTGTAATTCTTGCCTCTGCGGTCTCGTGCTTCATTTCCGGTTGCAGCGGTTCCGGCGTGGGCACCCCCACGAAGCTTGTATTTCTACCTACGTCCCTTGCTTTAGGCCAGGGAGAAGTTGGTTTTGTAACCGTAGAGCCTGAGGATTCATCAGGAGACATCTATACTGCTCAGACACTTACCTACAGTTCCAGCCATCCGCGTTGCTCGGCTGCCGATGTGGATGCTGTTCCAGCTACATGCGCTGACGTGAGCCAAGGCGGATTGGTTTGTGCCGGAACCTGGGATTCTGAAACCAACCCTGTAGTCTGCTGTCCGGGCTATTGGAATTCGGCGGTATCTCAGTGCTTTTCCCTTCCCAACCTTGCGGGAACCGCCACCATAACAGTTACCGACACTTTAACGAATAACAAAACTATCACTGGATCGTACGTTGTCTACACTCATCCGACAGTGGCTCAAGTAACCGTGAGTGGCGCAACCGCTGGCGGCTGCGCCTCGGCGACGGGCACGAATTCGTCGGGGACGGCGGTTTCTGCGGGGACAACCACCTATACCGCCACCGCGTGTTCGACTTACACGACTCCCTGCCCAACTGCGGACAACATCACCGACTATGTCGGTCCATTTTCCTGGACGGTGACACCGTCCACGGTCGGTATTGCTGACACCACGGGCGCGAGCTGCACAAACAGCAGCTTTACAGGTACCTGCTCTACCTCAAGCACAGCCTGCTATACCTGTGTTGTCACAGCTGGTGCGCCAGGCATTGCCAACGTGATCGCTGCCGTGCAAGGCGTCGCTAGCCTGCCGAGTTCGTCGGCGACTTTCGAAACCTGCCCGGTGGCCAGCATCACCTTGTCAGACAGCAGCACGGGGACGAACACCGGTACTCCCACCCCGGTTAGTATCGGTTCCACGGTGGCACTCAAGACCGTCGTAACCGATTCAGCCGGCATTACCTTGAGCGACATTACCCCGGTCTACAACAGCAGCCAGCCCGGGGCGGTTTCACCGCGCGCTGATTCTATCTCGATAGCGGCAGGGGACGCCAACGTGGTAGCAAGTTGCACGCCGCCCACATGCAATGATGGGTTCTATCCTATCTTCAGCAATCCTTACCTGATACAGGTGCTAGGCACGACTTCAACTACGGTTCTGGCCACCAGCACTACCGCCCCGCCGTCCGGTAAATCGTCTTACCTGGTACCTATCCCAACCAGCACCAACGTTCCGAGCACGCCACTTTCTTTGCCCAACCTCCCTAATTCCATGATTGTCAGTTCCACAGGAGGTCAGGTGATCATCGGTAGCACGAACCCCGGCACTTACACCGGCACCAAACCGGGCGTTATGGTTGTTGACATATCCACGGCTTCGATAACTACAACGGGTTTTTGGGGCAGGGTGCTGGCGATTTCGCCGGATGGCGATAAGGCAGTCATTTTTGATGCGGGTCCGACTCCAATTGGAACCTTCGTCCCGACTTTGTACATTTACAGCATTAGCGAAAATTCGACGTCGAGCGTGGCCATGAATGACGCCTTCGGTGTGGCTTTCACGCCTGACAGTTCACGTGCATACATTGTGGGCACCAACACGACCAGCACTGGCGTGCTGAACAGCGTTCTTGTAGTAGTTGCTCCCGGAACGACGCCGGTCATAAATTACCTTGGACCAGTTTCGACCGATGCGATTAACGACGTGGATTTCCTTGCGCAGGGGTCCCTGGCGTTTCTGGCGGGTGGCGGCAGCTCCGGCATCAATACCTATGCCTCCTGCAACAATACCTTCCTCTCCGGAATTTCAACGCCCGGAACTCCGGTATTGATTCGCGCGATACCCAACGCCCTTGGGGCGCCGGCCGCTGGCTCGGCATATTCCACCTACGTAGTGGCCGCAGATCCTCCGTTTCTCGATGTATTCAAAACAACTCTGAACGCGCCCGTTGGTGGAACCACCGCTTCAGTCCCGACGCTGGCAACGTGCCAACCCTCCTATTCCAATTCAGGAGTCACCCCGGAAAGTTGGACAGGCATCAGCTCATTTACAGCCGGGCAACTCCTGGTGGCGCCGAACAGCAGTTACGCCTTCATCCTGCCAGGTAATCAGCCGGATGTGCTGGCATTTAATGTCGCGAATTTCACGGCGTCGGCAAGCCCGATTACATCGACGGTCGCGCTCACCGGCACGTCCACGGTTCCCAACCCGCTACCCTATACAGGCGGCATCACTCTCGACAGCGCATCACTCTATTTGGGCGCAAACGACGGTTATGTGCACCAAATCAACGTGTCGACTCTCAAGGATGAGGCCCAGATCGCGGTTACGTTTACTGGCTGTTCTACTTCCACGACCACTTGCTATCCGGACCTGGTAGCGGTTGTACCGTAGGGGGGTTATCTGTAACCGAATGGTCTCCAGCCAGAGCCATCTGTTCCCTGGCCAATTGCCGCTAACTACTCTTTGTCGAGTTCCTTTGCCACGCTATCCAGTACGCCGTTGATAAACAACACGGATTCTGGGTTCGAGAAGCGGCGCGCAATCTCCAGGGCTTCGTTGATCACGACCGGCCGGGGTGTCTTGGGAAACACCAGGAATTCGGCGACTGCAGCACGCATCACGTTGCGGTCCACCGCCGGCATGCGCTCCATTCGCCAATTGGCGGCATGGCGCTCGATCAGGGCATCGATCTCAGTGGTACGTTCCATCGCCGCCCGGAACAGATCGTCGGCAAAGCCCCTGATATCCTGCTCGGAACCGCCGCGCTCCGCCCAGAACGTGCGGCGCACCTGCTCCAAGTCCTGTCGCCCCATGTCGGCCTGGAACAGCATCTGTAGAGCAAATTCCCGGGATTTACGGCGAGTTCCCATGACGAAGGAGTCATTATTTAGTAGCTAGTAGTTTGTAGCCAGAAGTAAGGACAGAAACTTCTTCTGGCCCCGGCGAGCAAGGACGAAGAGATAGGCCGTCCCCTGCTAGCTGCTTGCAAGCTATTGGCTACTTGCCTTTGAATTCTGCAGGCCGCTTTTCCAAAAATGCCGTGGTACCTTCCATCTTGTCTTCGGTGGCACAGGCAACGGCGAAAAGCACCGCCTCGAGGTATAGCCCTTCCGGAAGCGTCATGTTCATGCCCTGGTGGACCGCTTCCAGGACGTACTGCACGGCCAGTGGAGCATTGGCAATTATCTTCTGGGCGATCGCTTCCGCGCGCGGCACCAGTTCCGCCAGTGCGACCACTTCGTTGACCAGGCCGATGCGATGGGCTTCCTGCGCCGTAATGGCTTCTCCGGTAAGCAAGAGCTGCAACGCCAGCCCTTTTCCCACCAACCGGGGCAGACGCTGCGTGCCGCCATATCCGGGCATGATGCCAAGTTTCACTTCGGGTTGCCCAAGCTTGGCGTTTTCGCCAGCCAGGCGCATTGTGCACGCCATGGCAATCTCACATCCCCCGCCAAAAGCATACCCGTTGACGCATGCGATCACCGGCTTGCCAAGGTTTTCAATCAGGTCGAGAACGGCCTGGCCTCGGTGCGTATATTCCTTGGCTGCAACGGCATTTTGCTTCTGCAGCTCGTTGATATCAGCGCCGGCAATGAATGCTTTTTCCCCGGCCCCAGTCAGGATGGCGACGCGCACTTCGGAATCATTCTTGATGGAGGTGAAAGCTTGTCGCAGTTCCTCCATGGTTGCCATGTTGAGCGCGTTCAAAACCTTGGGACGGTTCACTGTAACGTAGGCAATTGCGCCCTTCTTTTCGTGAAGAATATTCTCAAATTGACCGGAATTAACAGCGGATGTTGCCATATGATTGCCTCCTAATCAGGCGATGCTGCGCGCTATAGTCGTCAGGGCCAAAGCCAACTGACGGACTGATGCTTCTTGCCACAATTGAAGCCGGGGCCAGACGCTTCGCAAATCTATGCCGAATTGCTGTGCAATTCTTTGCTTCTGTGGTGGACGCTTAACTATGCCGCCACTGTCGGCCTGTCCGAAATCTCCGAGCCTTGTAACGCTGCGTCCTGCGCTACCGGCTTTTCAGGATTCGTGTAATCGTAGAATCCCTTGCCGCTCTTGCGGCCGTACCAGCCTGCCAGCACCATGCGCTTCAGCAACGGCGGCGACGCAAACCGCCGTTCCTTGAACTCGTCAAACATAACGTGCGTGATGTAGTACGTGGTATCCAGGCCGACGAAATCGAGCAGGGTCAACGGACCCATGGGATAACCGCAGCCGAGCTTCATCGCCAGATCAATGTCGGTGATGGAGCCTACGCCTTCTTCGTACGCGCGCACCGCGTCGAGCAGGTACGGTACCAGCAGCCGGTTCACGATGAAGCCGGTTTTGTCGCTGGTGCGCACGGGCGTTTTTCCCACGGCTTTGGCAAAGGCGAAAACGGTCTCATACACCTCGGGCGCGGTGGCGATGGTCCGGACCACTTCCACCAGCGCCATCAGCGGGACTGGATTGAAGAAGTGCAGCCCGACAAAACGCTCCGGCCGCTTGGTAGCCGTCATCAGTTCGGTGACGGAGATCGATGAAGTGTTTGTGGCAAAGATGGCTTCGCGTTTTGCCACGGGATCGAGGGCCGCGTACATCTTCTTCTTTTCGGCGATATTCTCGGTAACGGCCTCGACGATGAGATCGCAGGCGGCGAGATCTTCGTACTTGACCGTGCCTTTCAGCCGCTGGCGGATGGCCTCGTGCGGTTCCTTCAATTTTCCTTTTTCCGCAAGCTTGGCCAGCGACTTCTCGATCCCGGCAAATCCCTTGTCGAGAAATCGCTGCTCCACTTCCAATACCGTTACATCGAAACCGGCCGTCGCCGAGATTTGGGCAATGCCGGAGCCCATCAGCCCACAACCCAGAACACCAACCTTATTAATTTGCATAACGCCTCCAAAGAAAGCACCAGCCGCTGATAGACGGTGATAAAGGCGGATCAGACAAAACAGAAATCGACCACTCACCTGCGGAGCGAAAGGGATAAGTCTGCGTTTGTCCGCGTCTATTTGCGACAAAAAACCTTACGCCATGCTCTCAACGACCATGGCGATTCCCTGGCCTCCACCTATACACGCGGTCGCCAGTCCGTACTTGCCCTTGCGGCGCCGCAATTCGTAGAGCAGCGTCAGCACCAGCCGCGTTCCCGTCGCGCCCAGCGGATGTCCCAAGGCAATGGCGCCACCATTCACGTTCGTTCTTTCGCGATCGAGGCCCAATTCCTTCTCCACCGCAAGATACTGCGCGGCAAAAGCCTCGTTGACCTCGATAAGGTCCATGTCGGCCAGAGTCAAGCCGGCCTTTTCCAGCGCCATACGCGAAGCCGGCACCGGGCCGCGTCCCATGATCTTCGGTTCCACGCCGGCGATGCCCCAGTTTATGATCCTTCCCAGGGGCTTGATGCCGCGCTTCAAAGCGTCTTCCACGGGCATGAGCACCACTGCGGCGCCACCGTCCACAATACCGCTGGCATTCCCGGCGGTAACGGTACCGCTCTTGCCGAATGCGGGCTTCAGCTTCATCAGATCGGCCGGTGTGGTATTCGGCCGCAAATGGTCGTCCTGTTCGAACTTTTCACCGGTTGGTTCGCCACGCTTGTTGCGCAGCGCCACGGGTACGATTTCGTCTTTCAACCGGCCGGAGCTCTGCGCGGCGCCAGCTCGCTGTTGCGAGCGCAGCGCAAATTCATCCTGTAATTCGCGGGTAATCCCCATCTGCTCGCCATAGACCTCGGCGGTATTGGCCATGTACAGCCCGCAATACGTATCCAGCAGCGCCACCATCAGCGCATCTTCCAGCTTGCCTTCGCCCAGGCCCACGCCCCAGCGCATGCCGCGGATCACATGTGGCGACTGCGACATCGCCTCCATACCCCCGGCAAGCACGTTGCGCGCTTCACCAAGCTGGATCATCTGCGCTCCACTGACAATGGACTGGATTCCCGAGCCGCAGATACGGTTTACCGTGAGCGCCGGCGTTTCAATCGGCAACCCCGCCTTCAAGGCAACGTGGCGTGCTCCATAGAGAGCATCACCGGAGGTCTGCTGCGCGTTGCCAAAAACTGCGTGGTCAAATTCCCTGGGATCCATGCCGGAGCGTTCGATAGCGCCCCGAGCTGCGACCGCGCCCAGTTCCTGCGCGGTAAAATCGCGCAACTTACCGCAGTAGCGTCCCATGGGCGTACGAGCGCCACTCACGATCGCAATATCGCTTGGTTGCATCATGTTAAAAATCTAACACAGCGGCAAACAAGAAATGGCCACGGATTCACACGGATCAAACGTATTCGAAAGGGCATCTCTCAAATCCGTGAGACTCCGTGTTTATCTGTGGCCAGTTTTCGCTGGCTTTAGGCGTCTGCAGCCGCAGCAAAGCCGGGATCGCTGAAACAGCGGTGGCATGCCCGGCAATACCAATCATCCTCACTCAGGCCGGTGGAGCATCCCCCCAGCGCAATTTCTCCCCGTTGCGATTGTTCGATAATCTCCGGCGAGGGATCTCCATACACAATCCGTACGACCTCATCCTCGCCCGCGCAAGTTGGACAGGCGGGCCGCCGGTACCGCGTTCTGCGCGTCCCTGTAGATGCCATGCTTCCCCCTTGCTGCTAATGACGCATCCTCAATGCCCCCGGCTGCTAAGTATTTTCGCCACTGTTGGCAGAGCGGGTTCGGACGCGCGTCAAAAGAAAAATCAGGTATAGAAAGGTTATGACAGCGGCACCGGCCAGCAGCATATGCTTCATCGCGGCCGGAACCGGCGGTGGAAAACGGGCCTCATAGACTAAATACACGGTCCACAAGACACCCTGGGCATACAGGATCATGTACTGCAACCGGCCGATTTTCGGGCGCGATGCAATCAGGATGCTCATGCATCCGCCCCACATCAGCACGAAGCTAAAGCCGAAACTGATTCCAAACAAAAGACGGTAGGTCCAGGGATCCACCAGGTCCCGGTATTGCGTCCAGCCATAAGCTGCGGGAAGAAACGCGTGGATGGCCGCCATGATGCACGAGCCGGCTCCGGCCAGCAGCAGGGCTTTGCGGCGAAGTTGCAAGGCTTCGGCCCCCTTCAAGTTACAGGCGAAACGCGCCGCGGATTGACGCGCAGAAACGCTGGTTGGGAAAAACGGCAGCACATCCTTCGCTTCGCTCAGGATGACAATCCTACTGCTCGTTCAATCAGCTCTCATCTGCGGTAATCAGCGGCAAGAAAATGGATCATGCGGGAACCAGTTCAAACTCCGCGGGCGCCAGCGCTCGCACCCGGTTTTCCCGGTCCTTTAACGCCTCACGGAGGGCCTCCTCCGCGCGATTAATGACCTCGGTGACCATATCCACGGGATCAAACTCCGCATCGATTCTGGCTTCGGCAATTCCGCAGCTAAACCGTGGCCCGGCGACCTGGTCCGGCAGGCACAAATCGCCCATCACGTTGCGCAGCCGGTCGAGCGTCAAATATGAATTCTGCTGGTCGGTATCGGCCAGCACCAGCGCCACTGTAGTAAGGTCGTACCGCACGGCTACATCATTTTGGCGAATGTGCGCGCACACCAGTTGTCCCACCCGCTGCATCAGGCCTTCCACCGCCGCCTCCCCGGCCTGACGGACCAGTTCCTGTGCCTTGCCGAAGTTTAACAGCATCAGGGTGACGTGCGAATTGTTCTGCGCCGCCCGGCGAACCTCGGCCAGCAATATATCGAGGTATGACGCGCGCTTGAGCAGTCCGGATTTTTCCTCTGTTACTCCCAAATTCTTCACCAGGTTGCGGAGGCGTGCATTAGCCAGCGCCAGTACTGTTTGCTCGGCAATGGCCCGCAGCATCACCAAGTCCGAGGAGCGCCAGTTGTAGGCGACGCCGCAATGCATAAGCAGGAGAAGCCCGATATGCTGGTCTTCCTCCACCAGCGGAGTCGCTAAAATGGAACGGATACCCAGGCTGGCGGCAAATTGCTTGGCCTGCCTCAGGTCCGGCGAAGTGCTGTCATCGCTGATGGCGACTACGCCGTACGACATTACCAGCGGTTG
>JBEKOS010000053.1:0-13661 GCA_049521535.1 Terriglobales bacterium
CAGTCGCGACGGCTCTTCGTAGAATGCATAATTGTGCAGAATGCGAATCAGCTTGGCTTCAATATCCGCCGTACCGTTGAAGGGATCGAGTAATAGACCGCGCGATCCGGGATTCAGGGACAGCGCCATGGCATTGATGGTAAAGTCGCGGCGGCGCAGATCATCATTTATTGTTGCCGGTGCGATTGTCGGGGGCTTTCCCGGCTTTTCGTAAATCTCAGACCGCGTCATGCCGATCTCGGCACGCACATTGCCCGGCAGCAGCGCGTACAATACTTTCAGGTCGTCATCCACACCCTGAATCGTGATGCCGGCCCGCTCCCATTCCCGGTGCAGCTTCAGCGGATTGGCCTGAATGCTGAAATCAAGGTCGCGGATAGGCAGGCCGCTAATCAGATCGCGGACTGCGCCGCCGGTCAGGTAGACATTTATTTCCTGGACCCGGGCAGTGTCCTGAACCAGGCTAACGCCTTGCAGTTGCTCAGGCGAGAGCCTTGTTTCCATTGTGTAAATGTAATCGGCCATGAGGTAGTTGCTGCCGAACGTAAGTATCGGATCCCAGGTTCAGGTCGGCAGGTTCGCCGACCGCAGCCCTCGGAAAAAGGACCCGGCAAGGCCTAAGTTGCTCCGTACACTAGACTTAACTTACACGGAATCATAAATCCCGCGAATAGTGCACCTTAACACAAACAGTTATAGTTTGGCTACCTGATCCTGTTGAAAGTTAAGGTTCTTTCACAGAAACATGAGAAAATAATGGAGTTGGCCTTTGGCGTTCGGATAGCGGATCTGGGCCCGCAAAGCTGCGAAGTGATGCCTTACCCGATTGCCACGCGTTGCCCATGCCCACCACACACAAAAAGGTAATCGTTCGAAAGCTGAATCGGGACTCGCTTTCGGGTTACGTTGCGTCTGCTTTTGTCACGTCTGGAAAGCTGGAGTTGCTGAATCCGGCAGGCAATGTCGTACTTATCGACTTAGCGGATGTGAAGGGCGTCTATTTCGTACGAGACTTCACCGAATCGGAAGATATTGTTCGCAAAACGTTCGCGACGCGGCCTAGATCCGAGGGATTATGGGTACGGCTACATTTCCGCGACAACGACGTGCTCGAAGGCCTAATGGCCAATGATCTTCTTCAAGCAAGCTCCGAAGGATTCCTGGTAAGTCCTCCAGATTCCCGCTCCAACACCCAGCGCATATTCGTCCCACGGGCAGCGATTTCGGAGTTGAAAGTGCTCGGGGTGATTGGCTCGCCAACCCGACCCCGCTCAAGGCCACCCGCTGACACCAGCCAGCGGGAAATGTTCCCCGAGGAACACCGGGTATAGCAGTGTTGTTAGAATCATTTTTCGACCATGAAACTCGCCGATATTGCGTCCGCGTTGGGAGCCCGTTTAATCGGCCCCAATGCCGCCGAAATTGAGGCAACCGGGATCGCCGAGATCGACGCAGCCGGTCCGGGCGAAATCACTTTTGTATCCAACCCAAAATATGCAGCCTCAGCCAGGACCACGCGGGCAGCAGCGGTCATTGTCGATCACGATTTTCCGGACATTGCCGTTCCTACTTTGCGGTGCACGAATCCCCATCTGACCTATGCACTTGCCATTGAACTCTTCTACCGGCCGCCGCGCTATTCTGCGGGAATTCATCCCACCGCGGTAGTGGACTCGACTGCACGGATAGGCGAGAATGCGCACATCGGCGCATACGTGGTCGTGGATGCCGGCGTGGTGATTGGCGATAACGCCGTCCTGCTGCCGCATGTGGTGATCTATCGCGACGCACATATCGGCCATAATTTTCTCGCCCACGCGCATGCCGTGGTACGGGAAAGTTGCCAAATCGGGAACAATGTCATCCTGCAAAATGGCGTGGTGGTGGGCGCGGATGGTTTTGGCTTTGCGAAGAACGCCGCCGGTGAATGGCACAAGATTCTTCAGTCCGGCCGCACTCTAATCGAGGACAATGTGGAAATTCAGGCAAATGCCTGCGTCGACCGGGCTGCTTTGGGTCAGACACGCATCGGCCGCGGAGTTAAAATCGACAACCTCGCGCAGGTCGCCCATGGCTGCGAAGTCGGTGAAAACAGCCTGCTATGCGCCCAGGTGGGGCTCGCCGGCTCGACCGTAATCGGGAAAAATGTAATCCTGGCGGGGCAAGCCGGCGTCGCCGGACATTGCTCGGTTGGAGACGGCGCCGTCGTCACGGCCCAGAGCGGCACGCACGGAGACATCGAGGCGGGCAAGATTGTCAGCGGTAGCCCCGCCTTCGACAACAAGCAGTGGCTGCGCAGCACTGCAGCATTCAGTCATCTACCCGAGTTAACCAGGACGGTGCGCGCCCTGGCCGCCACAGTGGAAGCAATGCAGTGCGCCACGAACCGCAAGGACAATAAAGAAAGCAAGTGAGGACAGTAACCGCGTACGATTTTTAGTCTCCCTGGCCGGTGGCGCGATTACACTTGAATGGCGATGATCAACGAGAATGAAAGCGGCGCCTCCGGACCGGCCATCGTGCGCGGTGCACGTCCGATTCGCGTGCTTCTCCTGGATGACCGCGACGAAAATCTCTTGCTGCGCTCCACCATCCTGCGACAAAAAGGGTATGACGTATCGACTTCGGCCTCAGTGGAAGAAGCCGTAGGCAAGCTCGACGGAATCGACATTGCCGTACTGGATTATCACTTGGGCGAGGGTAAGTTCGGGACGGAGGTCGCGGAGGCGTTGCGAAGGAAGCACCCAAACGTTCCCATCATCATCCTTTCCGCCACTCTGGAACGCAAGTTTGGCGGGGTCGCCGACATGCATTTGCTCAAGGGGCACAGTTCGGTCGACGATCTGGTTGACGCCTTGCGACGCTTCGAAGCCAAGAAGCGAGGGAAACCGGTCGTGGTGGACGCCCGCGAATTCTATTACTCGCGCATCAGCATGGCTGTCGGTGACGACCTGGCGGTTGAGATCATGGACGGTGATGGCAACTGGCAGTATGTGAACGATTATTTCGCATCACTGGTGGAAAAGAAGCGCCAGTTCTTCGTAGGCAAGAACCTCTTCGAGACCTATCCGGAAATCGGCGAGGAGTGGAGGGAGATCCTGCGCACTGTTGCCGACACCCGGGAAACCTATATCGATCGTAAGTTTCGGGGCGCGGAACACCTGCCCCAAAAGAACGCCTACTGGAACTGGAACGTGCTGGTCTTTCCCCTCAAGCTCCATGACAATCGCGACGGCGTCGTGCTTATGGCACGGCTGATTGAAAAGAAATGAACTTTCACCGCCAAGGGCGCAGAGGACGCCAGGAAGACCAACGAAGAAATGCCCTTGTCATTCCTCCTCTGTGTCCTCTGCGTCCTCTGCGGTAAACGCCGCTGTTTTAGGATTAGCACTAGCTGAGAACCGCAATGCCTGAATTTGTTCACCTTCATTTGCACAGCAATTATTCGCTGCTGGATGGCGCCAGCGACCTGGAAAAACTGGTCACCCGAGCCCAGTCCCTGGGCATGCCGGCCGTTGCCATGACCGATCATGGCAACATCTTTGGCGCGGTACACTTTTTCGGTCACGCACACAACCATGGGATAAAGCCGATCCTGGGTTGCGAGCTCTACATCTGCAAGAAGGAAGATCATCGCATTGCCCGCACCCCGCCGGAAAATGACACCTATAATCACCTCGTTGTCCTCGCCGAGAACCAGGAGGGCTATCGCAACCTGGTCAAGATCGTTTCGGAAGCGTCGCTCCACGGCTTCTACTACAAACCAAGAGTCTCCAAGGCTTTCCTGGCGGAGCACTCGCAGGGATTGATCGGACTCTCCGCCTGCCTGAAGGGAGAGGTCGCCGAAAGCCTGACGCAGCAGAAATACGAAGCAGCCCGGAAAGCCGCCGGAATGTTCCGCGAGGTCTTTGGCGAAAGAAACTTCTACCTGGAGATACAGGATCAGGGACTGGCCGCCGAACATCGTATTAATCCCGATCTTTTCCGGCTGGAAAAAGAAACCGGCATCCCCCTGGTCGCCACCAACGACAGCCATTATTTATGCGAGGACGACGCCCACGCCCATGACGTCCTGCTCTGCGTGCAGACCGGCAAATCGCTGCAAGATACCGACCGGCTTCGCTTCGATGGCACTGGTTTCTTCGTAAAGAGCGCCGAGGAGATGGGACGGGTTTTTGGAGATGCCCCGGAGGTATTGGCCCGTACCCTGGAGATCGCCGAGCGCTGCAATCTCAAGCTGGAGAAGATCGCCAATCCATTTCCTGAGTTCGAAGTTCCCCCCGGCTTCACTCTCGACAGCTATTTTGAGCATGTAACGCGCGCCGGTTTTGCAGCTCGAAATGAGCAGCTTATTCCTTTGGCTCAGGAAGGCCGGCTAAAACGATCGCTCGCGGAATATGAACAGCGGCTGGCTTATGAGTTGAAGGTGATCCAGCAGATGAAGTACTCGGGTTATTTTCTGATTGTATGGGACTTCATTCGCTGGGCCAGGGAGCACGATATTCCAGTCGGTCCGGGACGAGGGTCGGCAGCCGGTTCCCTGGTGGCATATTCGCTGCAAATCACCGACATCGATCCGTTGCAGTACGACCTGCTGTTTGAGCGCTTTCTTAATCCGGAGCGGGTGTCAATGCCCGACGTGGACGTTGACTTCTGCATGAACCGCCGCGATCAGGTCATTGACTACGTGACCAAGAAGTACGGCCGCGACAATGTGGCCCAGATCATCACCTTCGGCACCATGCAGGCCAAGGCGGCGATCAAGGACGTAGGCCGCGTGATGGATATTCCCTACCCCGACGTGGACCGCATTGCCAAGATGATTCCTCCCACCTTGAATATCAAGCTGGCGACCGCGCTAAAGGAATCGCCGGCGCTGCTGCAGGCCTATGAAAGCGACACTCACATCCGGCAGTTGCTGGATACGGCCATGAAGCTGGAAGGAGTGGTCCGCAATGTCGGAGTACACGCCGCCGGAGTCGTGATCTCCCCGAAGCCGCTAACCGAGTTCGTTCCGCTGCACAAGACAAAGAACGACGAAATTGTCACCGCCTACGACATGAAGGCCATTGAGAAGATGAATCTTCTCAAGATGGACTTTCTCGGGCTTACGACTCTCACCATCCTCGACGACGCACTCAAATTGATCGCCGAGCGGCACGGGCCCATCGACCTGCACAAGATTCCGCTCGATGATGGCGAAACCTATGAACGTGTATTCCACACCGGGTTGACTAGCGGCATCTTCCAGTTTGAATCGCACGGCATGCGCGAGGTGTTGCGCGGATACAGACCCAGCTCCATCGAGGACCTTACGGCTCTAAACGCCATTTATCGGCCCGGTCCCATCCAGGGCGGCATGATCGCTGAATTCGTTGACCGCAAGTGGGGTCGCAAGAAGGTGGAATACGAGTTCGACGACCTGAAGGAAATCCTGCAGGAGACCTCCGGCGTAATCATTTATCAGGAACAGGTCATGCAGATCGCAAACAAGCTCGCGGGGTTTACCCTCGGCGAAGCCGACCTGCTCCGCCGCGCCATGGGCAAGAAAAACGCCGAAGAGATGGCCAAGCAGCGCGACCACTTCGTCACCGGCTCGGTCCAGCGCGGCTACGACCGCAAGAAGGTGGAGAAGCTGTTTGAACTCATGGAACAGTTTGCCGGCTACGGTTTTAACAAGTCGCACTCGGCCGCCTACGCCTTGCTTGCCTACCATACCGCGTACCTGAAGACCCACTTTCCCGTCGAATTCATGTCCGCCTTGCTCACCTCGGTGACCGATAGCACCGATGACGTGGTCAAATACATCAACGAATGCCGCGAGATGGGGATTCCCGTTGAACCCCCGGACATCAACGTAAGCGCCGCCAACTTCACCCCGCACGAAAATGCCATCCGCTTTGGTTTGGCGGCAGTCCGGAATGTAGGCCGGAACGGAGTAGAGGCGATTGCCGCCTCCCGGCAAAAAGTTGGCCAGTTCAAATCGATTTACCAGTTTTGCGAGAGCGTTGACCTGCGGGTGCTGAACAAGCGGGTGCTGGAATCGCTGGTCAAGGCGGGCGCCATGGATTGCCTGGGCCGTCGCGCCCAGCTAATGGGCGTACTCGACAAGGCCATTGAACGCGGGCAGAAGTCCGCGCGCGACGCCGATTCGGGCCAGCATGGCCTCTTCGGGCTGTTTGCCGACGAATCCGCCAACGCCAATTCAGATAAGCTCCCCGACCTCCCGGATTGGGACCAGGCCAAGCGACTGGCCGCCGAAAAAGAAGTGTTGGGCTTCTTCGTTTCCGGTCATCCTCTCGACAAGTACCGCGACAAGCTGGCCGACTTGGGAGCTCGCACCGTGGAAGAAATCTGCGCCTTCAAACAGGGCACGGGCAAGGACGATATCAGCGCCGCGGGTATTCTAACCAACCTGCGCGTTCTCAAGTCGAAGAAGGGCGATTACTACGCCCAGGCCATGCTGGAAGACATGACCGGCGCCTGCGACCTGCTGATTTTCCCTGAGGCCTATAAACGATTGTCCGACAAGGTTCGGCTCGAAGTGCCGATCCTGATCAAAGGCGGAATCCGGGTCGAGGACGATGCCGGCGGCGGCGTCAAGCTTACCGTGAATGACATCACTCCGCTGGACGAAGCGCAGCCGAAATTACCGCGGGCATTGCGGATTCGGATAGCATTGGACAGTGCGCAACCGGGAACGATTGATGAATTGCATCAGTTATTCTCCACATCCAAAGGAAACGCGCCGGTGATGTTCGACGTGGAACGGCAGGGAGAATTCATGGCTGTGCTGGAAGCACAGGGCTATAATGTGCAACCGGATCGTGCCTTCGTCAACCGCGTGGAAGAACTCTGCGGGCGGGGCAGCGTCAGGAGAATTGAGTAGAGCAGTCGTCAGTCTTCAGTCGACAGTCCTCAGAACTGGCGACCGGCGACTGGCGACTGGCGACTGATTATGGAAGCCCAAAACGAACTCGAACGCATCGAGAAGCAGATCCAGCAGCTCGAGGCTGCCGCGGGCGAAAACCCCGAAGCCCGGCGCAACCTGCACCAGCTTCACGACCGCGTGAAAGCCCTGCGAACGCAGATGATGAAGTCTCTTACTCCCTGGCAGCGCGCGGAACTGGCCCGCCACGCTCATCGGCCCTACACCCTCGACTTCATTCAATACCTGTTCACCGACTTCACGGAGTTGCATGGCGATCGCCGGTATGGGGACGACGCCGCCATTGTCGCCGGCATGGCGAAATTTAATGGTGACGACGTGATGATCATCGGTCACCAGAAGGGCCGGGACACCAAGCAGAAGCTCCATCGCAACTTTGGCATGCCGAATCCCGAAGGTTACCGCAAGGCGCTCCGCATCATGCAGATCGCCGAGAAATTCGGGCGCCCGATCCTGACATTTGTGGACACCCCGGGCGCCTATCCTGGCCTGGGTGCGGAAGAGCGCGGCCAGGCCGAAGCCATTGCCTATAACCTCCGCGAAATGGCGCGGCTGGCTGTACCCATTATCGTCACGATAACCGGCGAGGGCGGAAGCGGCGGCGCGCTGGCTGTGGCCGTGGGCGACCGCATCCTGATGCTGGAGAATTCCATCTATTCGGTGATTTCCCCGGAGGGCTGCGCTTCCATCATGTGGCGCGATGCCGGCAAGCGCCAGGAAGCCGCCAAGGCGATGAAGATCACCGCTCCGGACCTGAAAGAATTCGGCATCATCGATGACATTGTGCCGGAACCGGATGGCGGCGCCCATTCCGACCACGCCGCCGCCAGCGCCCTTCTCGGCGCTGCCCTGCAAAAGCACCTGACCGAACTTCGCGGCCTCTCGCCAACTGAACTGGTAGCCAAGCGGTACGACAAGTTCCGCTTCATGACCCAGTTTTTTGAGGAAGTCAGCCAGTAGTGCGGTTGCGGCAAGTTAGATGGGTACTTGAAGCATGGAAACGAGGTGAACGTCCCCGAATTCTTCATTAAAGCAAAACGGGGGAATTGTGCAAGTGGGCTTTATCCACAGGCTTCAGTCATGGAGATTTGGTGGTTATGCGATTGTGGCAAAGGCTGTCAGGCATTTCCAGTATTCTCGTAACGGTGCCTCTCTGCGAAGCGCAGCTTGCAGTTGATCTTTAAGTATCGGCCGCGTTAGCCTCACGGAATCTGATCATGAAGTGGTATTGCGAACACGTCCGGCGGGTCGAATCGAGTGCGGCATGAAGGTTGCACTGACAGTAATCAAGGGACCACAAATTGGCAGAGTGCTCGAATTCAACGAGCCACGCGGCTACGTCGTCGGTCGGGCGTTGCACGCAAATTTTCAGTTGCCGGAAGATGATTTGTACGTCGCCCGGCGGCACATTTATCTCGAAATCTGTCCGCCCACCTGTCGGGTGTGCGATTTGGGGACAAAAGGCTCCGGCAGTACAAACCCGCCTCACATCAATGATCATCCTCTGGTCGCGGAGGCGGAACTGAAGGATGGTGATGTCCTGGAACTGGGCTACACGCAGTTTAAGGTTTCGATCGATTTGGAACTGACACCGAAGACGAAGAAGTGCCTTGGTTGTGGCGTGCGGATGGAGTTTCTGCCGGGCGAGCGAGAGCCTGAACAGTGTAACGTCTGTGCGGCGCTCGCCCAGGGGTCGCGTAAGCCGGCCGCGCCAGTTATTGTCGGCTGCCTTTACTGCGGAAGCGACTTGCGAACGCGAGCGAATAGTGACGGTCGTGCCGGGGAGATGCTTGGATCAGTCGTCTATTGCTGCGAGCGCTGCCTGCCGAAGCGCGATCAGTTTGGCGGATTAGTTATCGGCGGCTACGAGGTCGTAAGGCGGTTGGGCGAAGGGGGAATGGGCGCAGTCAGTTTGGTATATCAGCGAGCCACATGCCGCTTGTTCGCGATGAAACAGATGAAGGACCTCAGGGAGCCGCTCCTGATTAAGCGCTTTGAACGGGAGATGCGGTTGATGAAGGCGCTCACGCACGACAACATAGTACGCTGCCTTGAAACTGGGATCGACTCTCACGGCTCCCCATTTGTGGTAACGGAATTCGTTTCCGGCGGTGACTTGGAGCAGCTTGTTTGCTCAAACGGGAAGCTGCCGTCCAGCAACGCAGTTGGCATCATTCTAAAGGTCCTTGACGGGGTGGAATATTTGCACCAGCGGGGAATCATTCACCGCGATATCAAGCCGCAGAACATTCTTATCGGCAAGCGACCGCTGCAAGCAGAGGATGCAGGCGAATCGATCATTCCGAAAATTACCGACTTTGGGCTGGCGGTGTCCTATGGACGTGCGGGGGGAACTCGCCTTACGAAGGCTGGTAGCGCCATGGGCACTTTAATATATATGCCCCCGGAGCAAATTATTGATGCGGGCAATGTGCGGGAGCCTGCCGATCTTTATTCGGTCGGTGCCGTCCTGTATCACCTCCTGACCGGCTCGTACGTATTTGATTTCCCTACACCGCAGGAAATAATGGAGTTGCAGAGGCAAAGGGCGGATGTGAAGAATCGCGAGGAGGCGCTACGCAAGATCATGCAACTGAACCGTATTCGCCATCCTTTCAACATCGTTCTTGCTGAGGAGCCGACTCCGATTCGAAAAAGAGACACCTCAATTCCGGAGAAACTGGCCGTGGTATTAGACAAGGCGGTGCGGAAGGATCCTCAGCGTCGGTTTCAATCGGCTGCGGAATTTCGCAACGCGCTGGAGGATGCGCACAGGTATGGACGCTTAAATCAAGACTGAGAGGTGCTTATGGCAACGAATTGGAACAATAGGGAGCAGAATCCAGCGGGTATAAAGGCGACCTCATGGGATAATCACCCCCCGGTAAAGGTTTCGCTGGAGGCACGGCCTTTGGGCCAATTCAGAGACGCGCAGGGGTTCGAATATGTGTGCGTCTTAATCGAAGGCCGTCGACGAGTGTTTAAGCGCAGAAAATCTGGATACGACGAAGAGGTGCTGGATCAAAATCTCAAGTTTGTAATTTCACAGATGACGGCCGAGCACCTTGAGTAGCGCTTGAGCGAGTAGCCCTGGCGTAAAAGCAAAGACCTTCGATTGATCGGGTTCACGGAATTCGCGGACCTAAAACGTCCAAGCTGTCTTGTACGATCAAAACGGCAAGCAGGTGCGGAAATGGATTGGTTCGCTCGATTCCTTCACAAGCGCGGCGATGAACAATGCGTCCCGAAAGTTTCCCCGGCCAATGTGGTCCCTAAAGCAACGCTGGGGAAGCCCCAGGCGGGCGGCCACGTCGTGCAATCCGGAGAGCGACCGGCCCCGGCCAACGCCCCATCCGCAACCCTCGTTAAGCCCTTTGTCCCGCAGCCACTGGAACGCTTCAAGCCCGGCGACGTGGTCGCGGACAATCTCCAGATCAAGAAACTCCTGGGCTGCGGTGGGATGGGCGAGGTCTGGCTTGCCCGGCAAACGCAGTGGGACTCGGACGTCGCCGTCAAGATTCCCAGCGGCGAAATTCTCGCCGATTCGGAGAACCGGCACCGCATCGCTCGCGAAGCCGAAGCGTGGATCGAACTTGGACTCCATCCCCACATAGCCTATTGCCATTACGCCCAATCATTTGAACAGTTGCTGCTGCTGGTGATCGAGTACGTGAATGGCGGCAGCTTACGCGAATGGGTTGCGGATGGCCGCTGCTCGGACCTAAAGACTGGCTTGAACCTGGCGTTGCAGTTTTGCCATGGACTGGAGCGAGCTCATTCACGCGGCTTGGTACACCGCGACATCAAGCCGGAGAACGTTCTGCTCACCGAGGACGGGACGCTGAAGATCACGGATTTCGGCATTGTACGCAAGGCGCTGTCGCGGACGGGCGGCGCGGAGTCAGTGGCCGGTGTGCCGCAGGGTGCCGTGGCGGGACTGACGATGGCAGCAATCGGCACAGAGGAATACATGGCGCCGGAGCAATGGGCGAGCCCGCAGGCGGTTGATCATCGCGCCGACATTTTTGCGTTCGGAGTGTGCCTGTACGAGATGCTGTGCGGAAGGCGACCATACGGAAAGGCCATTGGGCCTCGCCAAGAAGCGCCGGAGCCGGGAGCTCTGAGGGGTGACAGTCAGTTTCCGAGGCGATTTGGCGAACTTATGCAGCGTTGCGTGGACTGGGATCGGGAGAGGCGTCCTTTCGATGCACGAGAAGTACGGGCGGAATTGTGCGCAGTGTACGAAGACGCTGTTGGAGAACCCAGCCTGTACGCCGATCTGCCGGAGTTGTCGGTACTCGCGGACGACTGTAATAACCGGGCACTGTCGTACTTGGCCTTGGGGCGTGGGGAAGACGCCGAGAAGGCATGGGAAACCGCGTTGCAGGCTGACCCGAAACATTTGGAATCAAACTACAATTACGGTCTGCACAGATGGCGAGTGGCGAAAACAACGGACCAGGAGTTGGTGCTGCATATGAGAGAAATGGCGGACAGCGACTCATCATCATGGTTGCCGAGGTATTTGCTGGCGCAAATTCATATGGAGCGGGGAGACACCGAGGGGGCCAGCGGGGAGCTCGGGAAGATTGACGGCGGGAAAGCCGCCAGAGCCGAAGTGATGGCCGCGCAGCGAGCGGTAGAAGAAGTGGCTGCGGCAATCCGACTGGTACGCACGTTCGAAGGGCATAACGCCACCGTGAATTCCGTGGTCTTAAGCGCGGACGGGCGCTCCGCGCTGTCGGGAAGCAGCGCCGCGGTGTCGGGAAACAGTGACCATGTCCTGAAACTGTGGGAACTGGCGAGCGGTTGCTGCCTACACACGTTCGAGGGGCACACGGGCTCGGTGAACTCGGTCTGTCTGAGTGCGGACGGAGGCTACGCACTGTCGGGAAGCGATGACGAGACGCTCAAGCTGTGGGAGGTAGCGAGCGGGCGCTGCCTGCGCACCTTCGAAGGACGCCTTGATTTCGTACACTCGGACTTTTCGGTCGGGATGGGCAACGGCAAGCGCTATGCGCTATTGGGAAGTGGAGAAAAAACACTGAAGCTGGTGGAGTTACCGGGCGGTCGCTGTCTACTTACATTCGAAGGGGACACCCAATTTGTACTCTCGGCCTGCTTAAGCACTGACGGGCGGTATGCGCTTGAGCGAGACGAGGACAGCTCCTTTCCGAAGTGGATGGTCTTCCTGAAGCTGGTGGAGGTAGCGAGCGGGCGCCGCCTGCTCACCTTCGAACGACGTGCCGATTGCGTACATTCCGTCTGCTTGAGCACGGACGGACGGCATGCGCTATCACAAGGCGGAGAAAAGACGCTAAAGGTGTGGGAGGTGGCGAGCGGACGCTGCTTGAGCACCTTCGAAGAACGCACTGATTTTGTACACTCGGGCTGCGTGAGCATCGACGGGAGTTATGCGCTGACGGCAGACGGGATGTTGGAGTTAGGGAGCGGGCGCTGCCTGTGCAAGTTTGAAGGAAATCTTGGTTTCTCGGTCTGCCTGAGCTCGGACGGGCGTTATGCGCTTTCGCCAGACGGGGCCAAGTTGAAGACGCTGAAGCTGTGGGAGGTTGCCAGCGGTCGCTGTCTGCGCACCTTCGAGGGGCACACCGATTCTGTGACGTCGTTCTGTCTGGGCGCGGACTGTCGGTACGCGCTATCGGGGAGCTACGACGGTAAGCTGAAGCTGTGGGAGGTGGCCACAGGTCGCTGCATGCGCACCTTCGAGGGGCACACCGACTCTGTGAGATCAGTCTGCCTGAGCACGGACTGGCGGTACGCCTTGTCGGGAAGCAATGACGAGACGCTCAAGCTTTGGCAGGTGGGAACGTTCTCGCACCGCGCCAACCTGCGGTTGAGCGGAGCGGTTGGCAGTGCTGAAGCCGCAGCGGCGGACGCCCGGTATGAGGCAGCCTTATCACGTGCCCGAGAGGCCTTAGTAGCTGGGGATTGCGCTGAAACATGTCGTCACATTCGTCGTGCGCGTGAGAAGCCAGGCCACCGACGCTCGGCAGCAGCCGTACGTGAATGGGCCAAGTTGTACCCAAGGATGCGTCGGCGAGGCCTGGCTGATTGCTGGTTGCGTTGGAAAGCCACGGACACGGAAACTGGAAAGTCGGTGTGTCTTACCCCGGACGGCAGGTACGCGCTGTCGGGAGGCTACGGCGGGACGTTGAAGTTGTGGGAGGTGGCCAGCGGCCGCTGTCTGCGCACCTTTGATGGGCACACCTGGGGTGTGAAGTCGGTCTGCCTCAGCGCGGACGGGCGGTACGCACTGTCGAGTAGCTTGGACAAGACGGTGAAGCTGTGGGAGATGGCGAGCGGGCGCTGCCTGCGCACGTACGAGGGGCTAAACGCTGATATGGCGTGTCTAAGTGCGGACGGGCGGTACGCGCTGTGGCCCGGAAGTTGGGACCGGAGATTTAAGCCGCCCCTTGGCGGATATGGGCAGGGAATTGGGGACGAGGCACTGAAGCTGTGGGAGCTACGGAGCGGGCGCTGCCTCCGCGCATTTGAAGGGCACGAGGGTATGGCGACTGCGGCCTGTCTCAGCGGAGATGGGCAGTACGCGCTGTCGGGAGGCTTCGACCGGACGTTGAAGCTGTGGGAGGTGGCCAGCGGTCGCTGCCTGCTCACCTTCGAGGGGCACACCGATTATGTCACAACCGAGGGGAAAATCGATCATGTGACATCGGCCTGCCTGAGCGCCGAC